>NZ_CM001466.1:936064-940676 GCF_000231055.2 Saccharomonospora azurea NA-128
GCGGCGAGCACCCGCAGCGCCACCAACGTCGGATAGTCGGGCCCACCCGCGGCGAGCGCGTTGGCGAGGGTGAACACCGCCGCCGCAGTGCCCAGGAGGGCACGCCCGCGGATGCGCGCGGCCCCGATCGCGATGACCGGCGAGGCGATCGCGACGGTGAGGGAGAAGGCGGTCACCAGCTGCCCGGCCACCGCCTCACTCACCGCCAGGTCGGCGGCGATCTCCGGGATGACACCGGCGATCACGTAGTCGTCGGTGTAGAAGACGAGGGCTCCCACACCGAGCACGAGAAGCCAGACGGGCACCGTCGGACGGTACTCACCACCGCCGACGCACCGCACGCGATTTTCGTCGCTCCGGGGCGGAGGCACCCGCACGCGTGCGAGAAGTACGGACACACGTTCGCAGAGCGCGGACACGCGTACGGGAACTGCGGACACGCGTGCGTAGCACGCGGACACGATGCGGGGTGGTCAGCCTCGGCGGTGGCGCAGGTAGTCGCTCACGACGGCGGCGCCGAGGCCTTCCGGGTCGGGGGCGATCACGCGTCCTCCGGAGCGGCGCGCGAGCACGTCGACGAACGCCGCCAGTCTCGGTTCGTCGCCCAGCCGGAACACGGTGAGCGACGCGCCCAGCCTGGCGATCCGGTCCACTTCGGAGAGAGTCTTCGCCACGGTCCGGGGGCTCGGCGGGTAGGAGAACTCCGCCTCGCCGTCCGCCTCCAGGTGTGCCGTCGGCTCCCCGTCGGTCACCAGCAGCACCACGGGCACGGCGTCCGGGTGCCGCCTCAGATGCCGCTCGGCGAGCAGCAGCGCGTGGTGGGCGTTCGTGCCCTGCTCCCAGGTGCCCTCCAGCCCCACGAGCTCACCGATGCGCACCGACTGCGCGTACCGGCCGAACGTCACGACCTGCAGCGCGTCGCCACGGAACCGCGTGGTGATCAGGTGGTGCAACGCCAGCGCGGTGCGTTTCATGGGCAGCCACCGGCCCTCGGACACCATCGACCACGACGTGTCCACGCACAGTGCCACCGCCGCGCGCGCCCGGTGTTCGGTCTCGGCGACCTCCACGTCGGCCACGTCGAGCCGGATCGGGCCGGAACGGTCGCTCGCCGCGGTGCGCAGCACGGCGTTGCGCACGGTCTGCGACACGGCCCACGGTTCGCTGTCCCCGAACTCCCACGACCGCGTGGACCCGGTGGGTTCTCCCGCCGCACCCGCCGAAGCGGTGTCCCGCCGGCCGGCCCGGCTCCGCAGCGCACGGACGACGTCGGCCAGCGCCGTCTCTCCGAGCCTGCGCAGCGCCCTGGGCGTCAGCCGCAGACTGCCGTCGGGCGCACGCTCGACGACCCCCTGCTCCCGCAACGCTCGTTCCAGTTCGGACAGTCGGCGTGCTGCGACACCGGCGTCCGGTCCGAGCTGCTCCTCCAACGCCTCGATGTCGATGTCCTCCAGCCGAGCCCCCGGATACGACTGGGAGAGCTGCTCGGCCAGCGCGTCGAGCTCGGAGAGGTCGGTCATCGCCCGAGCCCCCTCGGCCAGCCCCAGCGGGTCGTCGCCCCGGAAGCGCGCGGACGACGTCCAGTCCTGGCCTGGACGCAGGCCGCGCAGCAGCGAGTCGAGCTGGGACAGCTGCTGTCCGATGCGCGGGTCTCCGAAGGCCTGCTGGGACAGCTCGGCGAGCTCCTGCCGCTGGTCGGGTGTCATCGAGTTGAGCATGCGTTGCGCCGCCGCCGCGCGGCTCGCGAGCACGTCGACGAGCTCGTCCATCGTCCGCGGGTTCTCGGGGAAGAACTCCCCGTGCCGCCGCATGAACTCGGCGAACCGCTGCTCGATGTCGCCGAACCCCTGTGCGTGCGCGGCCAGCAGGGCGTTCAGGTCGGTCAGCATGCGGTTGATCCGCTCCACGTCCTCGGGCGAGGTGGAGCGCAGTGCCTCCTTCATGCCCTCGAACCGCGACTGCATCAGTTGCTGCCCGAGCAGTTCCCGGATGCGCTCGTAGTCGCGCCTGCCGGTCTCGGTGGCCCACTCGTAGTCGGCGAGCTCGCTCACGGCGGCGGCCGTGCCCGACGGCAGGGCGTCCAGCTGAGCCTCCCGGAACCGCGCCTCGTCGGAGGGATCGGCGAACGCGGCGCGCCGTTCGGCCGCCACTGCCTCGTCGAGCAGGCGGCGCACTTCCTGCAGGGTGCCGTCGAGGCGGTGCCGACGCTGGATCTCGGCCCGGCGTTGCCACAGGCGCCGGGTCAGCTCGTCCAGACCCGGTGTCGACCGCGTGCCCCGGCGCAGCAGTTCCTCGAGCGCCGATCGCGGTGACGCGCCCGCCATCACCTCGGAGCCGAGGGCGTCGACCGCCTCGCGGAGGTCGGGCGGCGGGGCCAGTGGGTCGGGACCGCCGTGGTAGGGACCGTACGAATAGGATTCGGCCATACCCGCTCCTCGCTAGGGGCCGTACACCGCGGTGGAGCCGTCGACGTCCTTGGCGACCCGGCGGGCCAGGTACAGCGATTCGAGCGCGAGCTCCACAGCGGACGCCAGGCGTGGGGCGGGCTCGTCGGCCGAGACGCCCGCTCGCTGCGCCACCTCGTGCAGCACGGGGAGTTCCGGCAACGCGGCGAGCAGCTCGGCACCGGTGACCCGCTCCCCGGTGGCGACGAGGTGCCCGTCGGCCACGGCGTCGACGAGAGGCCGCAGGTCCAGGCCCGCGAAGAGTTCGCTCGCGGTCTCGGCGACGGCGCGGCGCAGCAGGTGGACGAGGTGCTCGTTCTCGCGGCCCTCCTCACCCGGTTCGAACTCGATCTTGCCGCGCAGCACGTCGGGGACGGCGTCGAGATCGACCGGTCGCGCCACGGCGGGGTGTTCGCCCGTCAGCGCGGATCGCCGCAGCGCGGCGGCGGCGACGGTCTCGGCCGCGGCGACGGCGAACCGGGCCGACACACCCGAACGCTGGTCCACCACGGTGGAGCCGCGCAGGTTGCGCACGAACCGCGCCAGCACCGACAGCAGCGGGTCACCGACCTCGGCGACGAGGCGGGCCTCCTGTTTCACCACACCGACCTCGGCGGCGACGTCGAGCGGGTAGTGGGTGCGCACCTCCGCGCCGAAACGGTCCTTCAGCGGCGTGATGATGCGCCCACGGTTCGTGTAGTCCTCGGGATTGGCGGTGGCGACCAGCAGCACGTCGAGCGGCAGCCGCAGCGTGTACCCGCGGATCTGGATGTCGCGCTCCTCCATGACGTTCAGCAACGCCACCTGGATGCGTTCGGCGAGGTCGGGTAGTTCGTTCACCGCGACGATGCCGCGGTGGGCCCTGGGCACGAGGCCGTAGTGGATCGTCTCCGGGTCACCGAGACTGCGACCCTCGGCCACGCGGACGGGGTCGACGTCGCCGATGAGGTCTCCCACGGAGGTGTCCGGGGTGGCGAGTTTCTCGGTGTAGCGGGCCGACCGGTGCACCCAGGCGACGGGCAGCTCGTCCCCGAGCTCGTCAGCCCGCCGACGCGAGGCGGGCGTGATCGGCGCCAGGGGGTGTTCGGCGAGTTCCGCCCCCTCGACGACGGGGGTCCACTCGTCGAGCAGCCCGGCCAGTGTCCGCAGTACGCGGGTCTTTCCCTGTCCCCGCTCGCCGAGCAGGATCACGTCGTGCCCGGCCAGCAGCGCACGCTCCAGTCGGGGCAGCACGGTGCGCGAGAACCCGACGATTCCCGGCCACGGGTTCTCCCCGGCGCGCAGGGCGGCCAGCAGGTTGTCGTGAATCTCGCTCTTCACGCTCCGGGGCCGGTACCCGGCGGCCCGCAGTTCTCCCGCGGTGCGGGGCAACTCGGCGGGCGGGCGTGGGGAGATCGAGGACTGTGGAGACGTCACAGCGACGACGCTACTGCTGCTTTCGCCACACGTCGACGTGGACCCGCTGCCGGTAAGCTCGGTCCTCGTGTGTTGTCCCAGTGCGACTCTCGCCGTGTGGTCCTCGGCCTGGCTGTCCGGCGCGGCCGCTCCCGACGACGTACTCGACGCCCTCGAGGTGTGGGGCGAGGCCCACGAGGTGGTGGCTCACGACCCGGCGACCGGCTCGACGTTCGACCTGCCCGTGGACGGTGCGGTGCCCGCGCCGCCCGCGCGCTTGCTGGGTTCGTTGCGACGGCTGGGAATCGCGGACGGTCGCCTGGTCCTGCCGGTTGCGGGCGACGTGCGCGGGCTCGGCGCCGGCGGACCGTTCGCGTCGGCGGCGCTGCACGTGGGCGAGGCACTGGTGTTCGCCGACGTCGGTTTCGGGGTCGTCCCGCGGCACCTCGCCGAGGGCCTGTGGCGCTGGACCGTGTTCCCCCTGACCGAGCACCCGGTGTCCGGGCGACCCGCTCCGGAGTACGTGCCGCTCGGCGAGGCCGAACACGGGCTCACCGAGGCGGTGCGGGACAGTGCGGGGACGTTGCAGACGCTGGACGTCGCTCGCGACCGTCCCGGTGTGCGGGCGGAACTCTCGGCCCGGTTGCGGTCCCGGCCCCACCCGGCGTGGCCGTCGGGGATGCCCGGCAGGGCCCTGCGGGTGCTGCAGCGCGCCGACGAGGTCGCGGCCATCCTGGAGCTCGCCAAGGCCGACGAGCCGGGCGGCGCGGTGT
>NZ_CM001466.1:940776-948629 GCF_000231055.2 Saccharomonospora azurea NA-128
GGCCCGCTGTGCCGCGGTGAACGAGGCGGCCCGGCTGCTCGCCGCCGCCGAGAAGTCCTGACGCCCCACCAACGCGCGGCGAGGACCCACGCGCCACGCGAGGCGTGTCGTCGCGGGTCCTCGCTACGCACTCAGGCGTTCTGAGCCCCGGCCGTCGCCGGACGCCGGGCCGGCTCGCAGCAGCGGGTCGCACACGGCGCTCCGTTGGCGGTGTCACCACCCGTCGTGAGCGTGGAGAGCTTGCGCACGGCGGCACCCTCCGTCTGCTCGCGCACGAGCTCCACGACGAGTTGCGCGAACCTCGGGTCGGAGTTGGGCGTGGCCGACCGCGCGAAGCCCATGCCGAGTTCCTCGGCCTTCTCCGCGGCCTCGTTGTCGAGGTCCCAGATCACTTCGAGGTGGTCGGACACGAAACCGATCGGGCAGCACACCACCGCGCGCACGCCGTCGCCGTGCAGCGCCTCGATGTGGTCGACGATGTCCGGCTCCAACCACGGCACGTGCGGCGAACCGGAACGCGACTGCCACACGACGTCGTAGGTCTCGACGCCCAGCTGCTCGGCCACGAGCCGCGACGCCTCCGCGACCTGGCGCGAGTAGCGGTGGCCGCCCTCCTCCGGAGGCCCCGAGGCGGCGTCGGCCGCCGTCGGCACCGAGTGGGCGACGAACACCAGCCGCGTGTCGCGGTCGCCGACCTGCTCGTACGCGGCGCGCACGGCGTCGGCGTTGGCCTCCACGAACAGGGGGTGGTCGAAGAACTGGCGCAACTTCACCAGCTGCGGCGCCTTCTCCCCCACCGCGGCCCGCGCCCGCAGAATGTCCTCGTCGTACTGGCGGCACGCCGAGTAGCCGCCGTAGGCGCTGGTGGCGAACACGAGGGCGCGCTTGACGCCGTCCGCGGCCATGCGCTTGACGGTGTCCTCCACCATCGGGTGCCAGTTGCGGTTGCCGAAGTACACGGGCAGCTCGACGCCCTGCTCCGCGAGCTCGCGTTCGACCGCCGCGATGGCCTCGCGGTTCAACCGGTTGATCGGGGACACCCCGTCGAAGTGGTGGTAGTGCTCGGCGACCTCGGCAAGCCGCTCCGGCGGTACGCCGCGCCCTCGGGTCACGTTCTCCAGAAACGGCATGACGTCGTCCGGCCCCTCCGGCCCTCCGAACGACAGCCACAGCAACGCGTCATAGTTCACGGCTTCATCCTCTCGCCGTCCCGAAGTGGTCGCAGAGCGGGGTCGACCGGTCGGGACGCGCGTCTCACTCCCGGTGCCCGCCACGCGCGTCCCACGGTACGGACGCGAAAGGGCGCCCACTGCGAACGGTGAGCGCCCTCGTCACGATGCTTCGGCGACGGCTCACTGGCCGGTGGCGTGCACCCCGCCGTCGACCATCACCATCGAGCCCGTGGTGGCGGGCAGCCAGTCCGACAGCAGCGCGCAGATGCTCTTGGCCACCGGCGTCGGGTCGGTGGTGTCCCACCCGAGCGGCGCGCGGCCGTCCCAGCCGTCCTCCAACTCGGTGAAGCCGGGGATGGACTTGGCGGCCATGGTCTTCACCGGGCCCGCCGAGACCAGGTTCACGCGGATGCCCTGCGGGCCGAGGTCGCGAGCCAGGTAGCGGTTGACCGATTCCAGGGCCGCCTTCGCCACGCCCATCCAGTTGTAGGCGGGCCACGCGACCCGCGCGTCGAAGTCCATGCCGACGATCGACGAGCCGCGGCCGAGCAGCGGCAGCACGGCGGCGGCGAGCGACTTGTACGAGTACGCCGAAATCTCGACCGCCGTGCTCACGTCTTCGGCGGGGGCGTCCATGAACGGCGCGCCCAGGCACGTCGGCGGGGCGTAGGCGATCGAGTGCAGCACTCCGTCGAGGCCGTCGACGTGCTCGCGCACGCGGTCGGCGAGCGTCTCCAGGTGCTCGGCGTTCTGCACGTCGAGCTCCAGCACGGGCGCGGGCTCGGGCAAGCGCTTGGCGATGCGCTCGACCAGCGACATCCGCCCGAACCCGGTGAGCACCACCTGCGCGCCCTGTTCCTGAGCCACCTTCGCGGCGTGGAACGCGATCGACGCGTCGGTGATCACTCCCGTGATCAGCAACCTCTTGCCTTCGAGCAGTCTGGGCACAGCAGTCCTCCAGTTCGGGGGTCGGGGAGTTGAGAGAGCCGGCGAGGTCGACGGCCGGTCAGGACACCTCAGTGCCCCATGCCGAGGCCGCCGTCCACGGGCAGGACGGCACCGTTGACGTAAGCGGCCTCGTCCGAGGCGAGGAACCGCACGGCGTGCGCGATCTCCGCGGGCTCGCCGTATCGCCGGGCCGGGATCTGCTCGAGCGCGGCGGCGCGCTGCTCGTCGGTGAGCTGGTTGGTCATGTCGGTGACGACGAAGCCCGGGGCCACGACGTTGGCCGTGATGTTGCGGGACCCGAGTTCGCGCGTCAGCGAGCGGGCGAGCCCCACGAGACCCGCCTTGCTGGCCGCGTAGTTGACCTGCCCCGCACCGCCGCTCAGGCCGATGACCGAGGAGATGAACACGAAGCGGCCGAACTTGGCCCGCAGCATCCCGCGCGACGCCCGCTTCGCGACGCGGTAGGCGCCCGTGAGGTTGGCGTCGATGACGCGCGTGAACTGCTCCTCGCTCATGCGCATCAGCAGCGTGTCGTCGTTCATCCCGGCGTTGGACACCAGCACCTCGACCGGCCCCTGGTGCTCCTCGACCTGCTTGAACGCGGTGTCGATCTGCTCGGTGTCGGTGACGTCGGCCTGCACGCCGAACAGCCCGTCGGGGGCGCCCGAACCGCGGTGGGTCACCGCCACCCGGTGGCCTGCGTCGGCGAGCTCCCGCGCGATCGCCAGTCCGATACCGCGATTGCCGCCCGTGACCAGAACGGACCGTCCCACGTGTAACTCCTCGTGCGCCAAGTTCGTCATCGATGCTGCGCCGAGGTTATCCGTTGGGCCGGATACCGCTGCGGCAGGGACCGCTACCGCCGAGTACCCCCGCGCCACGTCCGGACGGCGGCGCGGCAGAATCGAAGGCGTGTTCCGGATCGTGTTCTTCCACCCCGAGATTCCAGGCAACACCGGCAACGCGATCCGGCTGGCCGCCAACACCGGGTGTGAACTGCACCTGATCGAGCCGCTCGGCTTCTCGCTGGAGGACCGCTACCTCCGCCGTGCCGGCCTCGACTACCACGACCTCGCTCCCGTCCGGGTCCACCGCGACCTCGCCGCGGCGTGGGAGGCGTTGGCGCCCGAGCACGTGTACGCGTTCACGACGCGTGCGCAGCGCAGGCACACCGACGTCGCGTACGCCGAGGGCGACGTGCTGCTGTTCGGGCCCGAGTCGGTGGGGCTGCCGGACGAGGTGCTGGCCGATCCGCGGATCACCGGCCAGGTCCGGCTGCCGATGCTGCCGACGTCGCGGTCGCTGAACCTCACCAACACCGCCTCGATCGCCGTGTACGAGGCGTGGCGGCAGCACGACTTCCGCGGGGCCGGGCTCCTCACGTCCTGAGCCGCGGAAAAGGCCCGGCAAACACCGCCCCACGACCGCCTACGGCAGGCGCTGGCCGATCACCAACGAGCTCGCCGCCGCCGCGAGCAGCGCGATCGTGCCCAACGCCACCCACGGCCTGCTCGCGTCGACCTGCTTGGTCTCGTACCCGATCTGCTCGCCGAGATCGTCGTAGACCTTCTTGAGCTCCTCGGCCGTGGCCGCCTTGTAGAAGTCGCCGCCGGAGAGCCGGGCGATCTCGCGCATCGACGTGTCGTCCACCTCGACCGGCACCCGCTTGCCCTCGATGTCCACGCTGCCGTACGACGTGCCGAACGAGATCGTGGTGACGGGGATGTTCTTCTGCTTCGCCACGCCCGCGGCGGTGAACGCGCCCCGGGGCGCGTACTCGTCCTGCGGCACCGTCTGCTTGCCGTCGGTCATCAGCACGATGTGGGCCGGCGGCGGTCCCTCGGCCCCGCCCACGACGGCGGAGAAGCTCTCGATCGACTGGATCGCGGCGAAGATGCCCTCACCGGTCGCCGTGGACTGCGCCAGTTTGAGGTTCTCGATCGCGTGCACGACGCCGTCGCGTTCCGTGGTGGGTGCCACGAGAACCGTGGCCGTCCCGGCGAAGGAGATGAGCCCGAGGTTCACGCCCGGCGTGAGGTCCTGCGCGAACGACCTCGCGGCGTCCTGGGCCGCGCGCAGGCGGGTCGGTTGGACGTCGGTGGCCTCCATCGACAGGGAGACGTCGACGACCAGCATCACGGTGGCGCGGTTGCGGGGAACCTTCTCCTCGGTGGTGGGCCCGGCCAGCGCGACGGTGAGCACCAGCAGCGACACCACGAGCAGCGCGGCGGGCACGTGCCGGACGCGTCCCTGGCTCTTCGGCGCCACCCGTTCGAGCAGCTCCAGGTTGGTGAAGCGCATCGTCCGCTTGCGACGTGACCGCAACGCAAGCACGTAGCCCGCGACCAACGCCGCGATCACCAGGACCAGCAGGAACCACCACGGTGCGGCGAATCCCGACAAGCTCATGACACCGCCCCCGACCACCCGCGCTTGCGGCCCACGACGAACCGCACGACGTCGGCGATCCAGTCCGAGTCCGTGCGCAGCACCAGATGCCCCGCGCCCGCCTTGCGGATCGCGCGCGCGACCTCACCGCGATGGGCTTCGGCCGCCGCGGCGAACTCCTTGCGCAGCAGGGCGGACGTCCGCACCTCCCGCTGCCGTCCCGTCTCGGGATCGGCGAGGACCACCGACCCGACCTCGGGCAGGTCGACGTCGCGCGGGTCGAGCACCTCGACCGCGAGCAGCTCGTGCCGTGCCGACAGGGCCCGCAGCGGCCGCTCCCACGTCACCGGTCCGAGGAAGTCGGAGACGACGACCGCGAGCCCACGACGGCGCGGCGGCCTGCGCAGCTTGTCGACGAGCGTGGCGAGATCACCGCGGGTCCCCTCCTCCGCGCGCGGCAGCGTCGCGACCCGCCGCACGAGGTCACGGGCGTGGCCGAGGCCTCCGCGGGGCGGGATGCGGACCGTCTCACCGCCGTTGGACAGCAGCGCACCGATCCGGTTGCCCCCTCCGCCGGTCAGGTGGGCCACCGCCGCCGTCGCGCACACCACGAGGTCGCGCTTCTCGCACACGGCCGTGCCGAAGTCCAGGCTCGGCGAGAGATCGGCGACCACCCACGTCTCCAGCTCGCGGTCGGCGACCGTCTCGCGGATGTGGGGTGTGGTGGTGCGGGCGGTGACGGCCCAGTCCATGCGCCGCACGTCGTCGCCGGGCTGGTACGGGCGCGCCTCCCCCGGCTCGGAACCCGGGCCGGGCACGAGCCCCAGGTGGTTGCCCTGCAGCAGCCCGTCGAGCCGGCGCCGCACGTCGAGTTCGAGCGTGCGCAGCCCCGCTTCCAGCCGGTCACCGCGCAGGATCGGCGGCGCCCACTCGGGCCGGTCTCCCCTGGCGTCGTGTCGCTGTGTCATGGTCGCCCGCTACCTGCCGGGCACACCTGCCGGGACGGCGGGCCCGGCGCCCGGAGCCTGCGGGCGAGCCGACACCTGCGGCAGCGGGACAGCCTGGAGCACCCGGTTGACGATGTGGTCCAACGGCACGCCGTCGGCGAGCGCGTCGTAGGAGAGCACGAGCCGGTGCCGGAGCACGTCGGGCACGATGTCCACCACGTCCTGCGGCAGCACGTAGTCCCGGCCGCGCACCAGCGCCAGCGCCCGCGCACCCGAGATGATGCCCAGGCTCGCGCGCGGGGAGGCGCCGTACGAGACCCAGCCCGCGACGTCCGTGAGGCCGTGTTCGGCGGGCTGCCGCGTCGCGAGCACGAGGCGTACGACGTAGTCCACCAGCGCGTGGTGCACGAAGACCTGCGCGGCGACGTCCTGCAGCCGCACGAGCTCGTCGGGGCTCAGCACCTGCTGGGGTTCCGGCGGCGTCACGCCCATCCGGTAGACGATCTCGCGCTCCTCCTCCGCCGTCGGGTACTCGACGAGGATCTTGAACAGGAAGCGGTCGCGCTGCGCCTCGGGGAGCGGGTAGACGCCCTCGTTCTCGATCGGGTTCTGTGTCGCGAGGACGAGGAACGGGTGCGGCATGGGGAACGTCTCGCCGCCGATCGACACGTGCCGCTCGGCCATGACCTCCAGCATCGCCGACTGCACCTTCGCGGGAGCCCGGTTGATCTCGTCGGCGAGGACGAAGTTGGCGACGACCGGACCGAGTTCGACGTCGAACTTCTCGCTCGACTGCCGGTAGATGCGAGTGCCCAGGATGTCGGCGGGGACGAGGTCCGGAGTGAACTGCACCCGCGAGAAGGACCCGCCCACCACCCGGGCGAACGTCTCGACCGCGAGCGTCTTCGCGACGCCGGGCACGCCCTCCAGCAACAGGTGCCCCTTGGCCAGCAGACCCACCAACATGCGCTCGACGAGCCGGTCCTGCCCGACGATCACGCGCTTGACCTCGAACACGGTGCGCTCCAGCAGTTGCGCGTCCCGCGCCGGGGTGCCGGGCTCGGTCACACCTACCTCCTCGCTGGCGACCTGTGGTGCGTGCCCCGTGACCGTACCGGTTGGCGGAGTGCGGCTGATCACGACCGTGTCCCGCTCAGCAAACACCGCCACCGGTGTGACGGCTGTGAAGCTCGGTCAGGGGCGTAGGTCGTCCGGGCTGTCCACGTCGTGGGCCTCACCCTCCAGCGCCGGGACCTCCACAATGGACGACTTACCCAGGGTGCCACGCAACGACGCGTCGCGGGGATCGGCGGGCACGGCCGTGTCGAGCGCCCGCCTGCGCCACACGCCGACGAGCCACTGCCGGTGCCCGTCGCCGTCGACGAGGAGGGCGCCGTCGGCCCGCCCCGTCGGCGAGTCCAGGGCGCTGCGCAGCCGGGTGATCGTGTGCGGTGTGACTCCCGCGAGGTCGGCGGCGAGCACCGCGACGGTGTCGACGTGCTCGTCGAGGAGGGCGAGCGCGGCGGCCAGCGCGGCGACGGGCCCGGACCCCGCCGGTTCCTCGCGCGTCCAGCACACGCCGGAAAAGCCCTCCCGCCGGGGGCCGACGACCACCACCGGGTCGGCGTCCCCGAGTGCGGTGATCGCCCGGCTCAGCAGCGGCACACCACCGACCCGCAGCATCGCCTTGTCCACTCCGCCCATCCGGCGGGCCGCACCGCCCGCGAGCACGACACCGGCCAGTCGCGGACGCGGGCTTCGAGGGTCGGTCACTACTCCACCAGTCGGGTGACGTACGGCATCAGACCGTCGTAGCGTACCGGCGTGACGCGGACGTACCCGCCCGAGTAGGGCGCCTCGACCATCTGCCCGTCGCCCAGGTACAGCGCGACGTGGTGGATGTGGTCGGGGCCCCAGAAGAGCATGTCGCCGCGCCGCATCTGCGAGACCGGGACCTTCCGTCCCGCGTGGTACTGATAGCCGCTGTAGTGCGGCAGCGCGGTGACCGGAGCGAAGGCGTAGATCATCAGACCGGAGCAGTCGAAGCCGATCTTGCGGTAGTCGCCGTGGCTGTCGGCGATGCCCCCGTCGCGGATGCCGAAGGTCGGTCCGTCGGCATTGCCGCCACCCCAGGCGTAGGGCACGCCGACCTGCGACAGCGCGCGCGACACCACGGTCTCCACCGTGGCCCCGGCAGCGCCGGATCCCGCGGCCGAGGACGAGGCGCCGGACGGGGCACTCGCGGCGGGCGCCTGCGCCTGTGCCTGCTTCTGCCGGTCGCGCCACTCCTCGTACCGGTCGCGCTGCGCGTGCAGACCGCCCGCGACCTCCCGCGCGTGGGCGAGCCGGGTTTCGACGCGGCGCTTGTCCTCCTCGACCGACGCGAGCCGCTCCTCCT
>NZ_CM001466.1:948729-976380 GCF_000231055.2 Saccharomonospora azurea NA-128
ACCTCGGCCTGCAACGCGGCCAGCCGGGCCTCGACATCGGCGAGTTCGTCCGCGAGCCGGTCGACCTCCTCGGCCCGGCGCTCGACGTCCTCCTCCGCCGCCTGGAGTTCGCCGTCGCCCGGATTGGCGGGCGGGACCGCGGCCGCCTGACCACCGCAGAGCACCGCCCCGAGCGTCGCTACGATCACCACGCTCCTGCTCGCCCCGCCTGCGCGCCGGGAAGAACGCGTGCTCGGCACAGCCGACTCACCTCCGCCTTCGGAAAAAATGTTCGACAGTGCCACCGCAACCCACCTGCACCACGCGCACCAGACGAAACAGTGGTTTCTCGTCATGTTTTCCAGCGGCCGGGCGACACTGTGTCCCCGGACCGGGTGAGGAGCGCGCCCGGCCCGCCGTACCCGAGGTGGCCGGCAGAGCTCGAGAAGGCCGAGGAGATCGAGGAGGGCGACATGAGGTCACCGGCATCGCGGGCACCCGCGAGTCGGGCGGTGATCGGCTGCGGCGTTCTCGCCGCGGCGGGACTCGTCGTGGCGGCCGTCGGCACCTTCCTGCCGTGGCTGCGGTCGGGCTCCGTGGAACGCGACAGCTATGCGACGGCCGCGTTGCTCGACCACCTGCTGACCCTCGACCCGGCCCTGCGACTGGCGCTGCGCGCCTGGAACGGCGTGATCGTCGCCGCCGGCGTGTGCGTGATCGTCCTCGTCCTCGGCCTCTGGCGTACCGCCGCAAGCCTCATCACTATGACGGCGATCACAGTGGGAACCGTGGCAGCGCTGATCACCATCCAAAGCAGCGATGTGACCGGGTTGATCGGCATCAGCACCGTCGGCCCGGCGACCTCGACCGCCGGCTCGGCTCTCGCGCTTCTCGGCGGACTCGGGCTGTTCTTCGCCACCCGCCGAAGCGCGACGACACACCGCAGCGACGAGACTCAGGACAGGTGACAGCAGTGAGTACGCCGGAGTACGGCCACCACTACGGCCAGCAGTTCGGCCAGCAGGGGCCACCGCAGAACCCGCACCACGCTCCAGGCGCACCGGCCGGAGCGCCCCAGGTCCCGGGCACGCCGGGGCCGTACGGCTACCCCGATCCCGGCCAGCAGCAGGCGTCGTTCGCGCACACGGCCCCGGTCCCGCAGCCGGGCTACGTGACGCCCGGACCGCCCGAGGGCGGGCGGCGCAAGCGCGGCCTCATCGTGGGCCTGGTCATCGCGCTCGTGCTCGCCGTCGGCGGTGGAGCGACGTGGTGGGTGCTGTCCGAACGCGAGTCCGTCGCCTCGGGGGCGAGCACTCCCGAGGACGCGGCGACCCGGCTGCTCACGGCGCTCGGCGACGGGGATCTCCTCGGCGCGGCGAACTCCCTGGCACCCGGTGAGGCAGCGGTGCTCGGCGACCAGCTCCAGGAGGCGTTCACCGAGTTCACGCGGCTGGGCGTGCTGAGCGAGGACGCCGACGCCTCCGCTTTCTCGGGCATCAGCTTCACCGCCGAGAACCTGACGTTCGACACGGCTGCCGCCGAGCAGGTCAACGACCGCGTCACGATCGCGAAGCTCACCGGCGGCACGTTCACGCTCGACGCGGACCTCGACCAGCTCCCGCTCTCGCCCGAGTACCGCGACGCCTTCATCGCGGCCGCCACGGAGGACTCGGGACAGACGGCCGCTCGCGAGACCGTCGACATCGCCACTCTCGTGAAGCAGTCGGGATCGCCGATCCGCATCGCGACCGTGAACGTCGACGGCGGATGGCACCCGAGCCTGCTCTACACGCTCGTCGACAACGCCCTCGCCGAGGAGGGCATGTCGTGGCCGTCGAGCTCCATCCCAGCGCGCGGGGCCGACTCACCCGACGAGGCCGTGCGGGACATCGTGCAGGCGGCTCTCAACGCCGACCTGAACCGGGTGATCGAGCTGCTGCCGCCCGACGAGATGGCCGTGGCTCACGACGTCGGCCCGCTTCTGGTGCAGACACTCGCCGCCCAGGGCGCGCGCCGCTCGGGCGTGCAGCTCCTCGACCTCCAGACCGAGGACACCCCCGTCACGGGGGGCACACTGGCGACGATCACGAAGCTGGAACTGGCGGCACCCAACGGGTCCACCCTGTCCGTCAGCAAGGACGGCGACTGCTACGACGTCGGTTTCTCCGGCCGCAGCGAGCGCCTCTGCGGCGCCGACCTCGCCGCGATGCTGGCCCAGAACGCGGAGATGGACGCCTCGCCCGAGGTCCTGGAACGCCTCACGCGCGTGCTGGCCGACCAGGGCATCGGAATGATCACCACCGAGGTCGACGGCAAGCACTACGTCAGCCCGCTGCGCACCCTCGGCGACCTGGGCATGCGCATGTACCGCGAGCTGTCCCCGGAGGAGTTCCGGGCGATGCTGGAGTTCGACTGACCTGATGAAGATCACGGGCCCGGCACCCACGCGGTGGCGGGCCCGTCCGCTATCCTGACCTTGACCGGAAAAAGGACAAGCGTACGGTTTAGTGGGCAGGGCTGGAGGAAAGCCCATCTCTGCGGGCGTGACGGGGGTGGGCGACACTCGACCTGCTCCTACCCGAACAACCGCCGCCACTGGAGTGAACGTGACTGGACCCGCCAGCAAGAACAGCTTTGGCGCCCGCGACACGCTCCAGGTAGGTGATGCCTCCTACGAGGTGTTCCGCCTGGACAAGGTCGAGGGCTCGCAGCGTCTGCCCTACAGCCTGAAGATTCTCCTCGAGAACCTGCTGCGCACGGAGGACGGCGCCAACATCACCGCCGAGCACATCCGCGCGCTCGGCTCCTGGGACCCGAACGCGGATCCGTCCATCGAGATCCAGTTCACCCCGGCCCGCGTCGTGATGCAGGACTTCACCGGTGTGCCGTGCGTGGTGGACCTCGCCACGATGCGTGAGGCGGTGACCGAGCTCGGCGGCGACCCGGACAAGGTGAACCCGCTCGCGCCCGCCGAGCTGGTGATCGACCACTCCGTCATCATCGACGTCTTCGGCCGCGCCGACGCCTTCGAGCGCAACGTCGAGATCGAGTACGAGCGCAACCGCGAGCGCTACCAGTTCCTGCGCTGGGGTCAGAACGCCTTCGAGGAGTTCAAGGTCGTTCCCCCGGGCACCGGCATCGTGCACCAGGTGAACATCGAGCACCTCGCGCGCACCGTGATGGCGCGAGGCGGCCAGGCCTACCCGGACACCTGCGTGGGCACCGACTCGCACACCACCATGGTCAACGGCCTGGGTGTGCTGGGCTGGGGCGTCGGCGGCATCGAGGCCGAGGCCGCGATGCTGGGCCAGCCGGTGTCGATGCTGATCCCGCGCGTCGTCGGCTTCAAGCTGACCGGCGAGATCCCCGCGGGCGCCACCGCCACCGACGTCGTGCTGACCATCACCGAGATGCTGCGCAAGCACGGCGTGGTGGGCAAGTTCGTCGAGTTCTACGGCGAGGGCGTGGGCGCGGTGCCGCTGGCCAACCGCGCGACCATCGGCAACATGAGCCCCGAGTTCGGCTCCACCGCCGCGATCTTCCCGATCGACGACGAGACCCTGCGCTACCTCAAGCTGACCGGCCGCTCCGAGGAGCAGCTGGCGCTGGTCGAGGCCTACGCCAAGGAGCAGGGCCTGTGGCACGACCCGAGCCGTGAGGCCGAGTACTCCGAGTACCTGGAGCTCGACCTGTCGACCGTGGTGCCGTCGATCGCCGGCCCGAAGCGTCCGCAGGACCGCATCGAGCTGAGCGCCGCGAAGTCGTCGTTCCGCGCGACGCTGCCCGACTACGTGAGCGACGCGTCCGCTGAGGAGACCACCTCGCTCGTCGACGAGGCCTCCGAGGAGTCGTTCCCCGCGAGCGACGCCCCCGGCTACATCGCCGACGGCGTGCAGGAGGACAGGGGCGGCGCGCCGGTGCACTCGGCCGCGAACGGCGCCAACGGGCGTCCCAGCAAGCCGGTGAAGGTGACCTCGGAGGACCGCGGCGAGTTCGTGCTCGACCACGGTGCCGTGGTGATCGCCTCGATCACGTCGTGCACCAACACCTCGAACCCGTCGGTGATGCTCGGCGCAGCGTTGCTCGCCCGCAACGCCGTCGAGAAGGGCCTGTCGGTGAAGCCGTGGGTGAAGACCTCCATGGCTCCCGGTTCGCAGGTCGTCACCAACTACTACGACAAGGCCGGCCTCTGGCCGTACCTGGAGAAGCTGGGCTACCACCTGGTCGGCTACGGCTGCACGACTTGCATCGGCAACTCCGGCCCGCTGCCCGAGGAGGTCTCGGCCGCGGTGCAGGAGAACGACCTCAGCGTCGTGTCGGTGCTGTCGGGTAACCGCAACTTCGAGGGCCGCATCAACCCCGACGTCAAGATGAACTACCTGGCGTCGCCGCCGCTGGTCATCGCCTACGCGCTGGCCGGCACGATGGACTTCGATTTCGACAACCAGCCGCTCGGCCAGGACTCCGACGGCAACGACGTCTTCCTGCGCGACATCTGGCCGTCGCCGCAGGAGATCCAGCAGACCATCGACTCGGCGATCACGCAGGAGATGTTCGCCGAGGACTACGCCGACGTGTTCGACGGCGGCGAGCGGTGGAAGTCGTTGCCCACGCCCGAGGGCAAGACCTTCGAGTGGGACCCCGAGTCCACCTACGTCCGCAAGCCCCCGTACTTCGAGGGCATGACCGCGGAGCCCGAGCCCGTCACCGACATCGCCGGTGCGCGGGTGCTGGCGAAGCTGGGCGACTCGGTGACCACCGACCACATCTCCCCGGCCGGTGCCATCAAGGCGGACTCCCCCGCGGGCCGCTACCTCACCGAGCACGGCGTCGACCGCAAGGACTTCAACTCCTACGGTTCGCGTCGTGGCAACCACGAGGTGATGATCCGCGGCACGTTCGCCAACATCCGCCTGCGCAACCAGCTGCTGGACGACGTCCAGGGCGGCTACACGCGCGACTTCACGCAGCCCGGCGGCCCGCAGGCGTTCATCTACGACGCCGCGCAGAACTACGCCGCACAGAACACCCCGCTGGTGGTGCTCGGCGGCAAGGAGTACGGCTCCGGTTCGTCGCGTGACTGGGCGGCGAAGGGCACGCGCCTGCTGGGCGTGCGCGCCGTCATCGCCGAGTCCTTCGAGCGCATCCACCGCTCGAACCTCATCGGCATGGGTGTGATTCCGCTGCAGTTCCCGGAGGGCTCCTCCGCCGAGTCGCTCGGCCTGGACGGCACGGAGACCTACGACATCAGCGGCATCACCAAGCTCAACGAGGGCGAGACCCCGAGCACGGTGCACGTGACGGCCACGAAGGACGACGGCAGCAAGGTCGAGTTCGACGCGGTCGTGCGGATCGACACGCCGGGTGAGGCGGACTACTACCGCAACGGCGGCATCTTGCAGTACGTGCTGCGGAGGATGACAGGCGCCTGATCCGAGGCGTAGGAACGGTCGGCACGGCGGCCCACCACGTGATGTGCGTGGTGGGCCGCCGTGCTGTCTCGGGGAGGTGGGTTCGTGCCGGAGATCCTGTTGGCGGGCGCGGCGGTGTTCGCCGGGGCACTGGTGCAGGGGTCCGTCGGCTATGGCATGAACCTCGTCGCCGCACCGCTGCTGGCGCTGGTGGACCCCCGGCTGGTCCCGGTGCCGCTGCTGGTGGTCGCGTTGGCGCACGCGGCCCTGGCTTTCGGGCGGGAGTTCCGCGACGTCGACTGGCGCGGCGTCGGGTACGTGATGGTGGGTCGGCTGCCCGGCACGGCGTTGGGCGTGCTGGCGGTGGCGCTGCTCGCGGAACGCCCGTTCGCGGCCATCGTCGGTGCCGCCGTGCTGGCGTGCGTGGTGCTGTCGGTGGTGTCGTGGACGCCGAGGCCGACGCCGGGGGCGCTGGTGGTGGCGGGCGTGGCGAGCGGAACCTTCGGCACGGCGTCGTCCATCGGAGGCCCGCCGATCGCCCTGCTCTATCAACACGAGTCGGGCCCGCGCATCCGAGCCACGCTCGCCGCCTGCTTCGGGGTCGGGTCGTCGCTGTCGCTGCTCGCCCTGGGTGTCGCGGGGCAGGTGCACGGGTACCAGCTCACGACCGTGCTGTGGTTGCTGCCGTTCCTCGTCGCCGGTTTCCTGCTCTCCGGACCCGCACGCCGGTTCCTGTACGGACGACGGATGCGCGTGGCCGTTCTCAGCGTGGCCGCGGCGAGCGCACTGGCCCTGCTCGCCCGCAGCGCCGTGGGCTGAACGCGTGCACAGAGAACCGGGCCTTCAGTCGACGAACGACAGCGTGCACGCCCACGAGCACCCGTTCAGCGGACGCACCCGTCCACCGGAGCGCCTTAGCCTGCCGGACATGACGGCACAACCCGTGGTGCGGTTCTCGACGTCGACGTTGCAGCCACCCACGCCACCACCGGCGTCGCCCGGACGACACGCGTTGGTGGACCGCCTCGCCGAGCGAATCCTGGCCTTGGCTCCCGCGCGGCTGCGTGTCGCCATCGACGGGCCGACGGCGGCGGGCAAGACCAGTCTCGGTCACGAACTCGCCGAGCACCTCGTCCGGGCCGGGCGGCCGGTGCTGCGGGCGTGCCTCGACGACTTCAAACGACCGTGGAAGGACCGCCACCGCTACGACCGCGAGTCCGGCGAGGGGTACTACCGCAACGCCTACGACTACGACGCCGTCACCCGCCTCCTGCTGGAGCCCGCCGCACCCGGCGGCACGGGGCGGTGCGTGCTGTGCAGCATCGACCCGCTGACCCAGAAGGACCACTCGGACGTCGTGACCCCGGCTCCGCCGGACGCGGTGCTGGTCGTCGACGGCGTCTTCGCCTTCCGCCCCGAGATCGACCGCCACTGGGACTTCCGCATCTGGCTGGACATCGCCCCGGAGCTCTCCGTGCGCCGGGGCGCCGCACGCGACGCCTCGTGGGCCGGAGCCGACGCGACGGCGCTGCACCGCCACCGCTACCTGCCGTCGATGGAGTGCTACGAGAGCGAGGTGCGCCCGCAGCGGCTCGCCGACGTCGTCGTCGACAACACCGACTTCACCCGGCCGCGTGTCGTCCGCGAGTCACGCTGACCGACGGAAGTCGAGCACGAACACCGGCAGCGGCCGGCCCGCCCACTCGCGCTCGGCGCCGTAGCCGGGCCAGTACCGCACCAGGCGCTCCCACAGGCGCTCGTACTCCGCGCCCGTCACCTCCCACGCCCGCACCGGCACCCTCGCGCCGTCGAGCGTCACGGCCGCGTCGGGTCGCGCCCGGAGGTTGTGTGCCCAGTCCGGGTCCCGTGGCCTGCCCCAGTTCGACCCCACCACCACGACGGCGTCCGGCATCGGCAGGCACAGCAACTGCGTCTCGCGCCGCAGCCCGCTGCGTCGGCCCACGGTGGTCAGCCGCACCGTCGGCAGTCCCGCCAGGCGCAGCAACGTCCCGCGCCCGGCCGTCAGCCGGTGCAGGTGCCGGTCGACGCGCACGATCGCCGGGGCCAGGCGCATCACCCAGCGCCGTGAACCCAGGAACCGGGCCAGCGCCGTGCGCGCCGACATGTCAGTCGCGCACCTGCGCCAGGCTCAGTCCGAAGCGGTCCTGCGCGTCGGTCCACCAGTGCCGCACGTCGAAGCCCGCGTCGGTCAGCTCGGCGCGCACCCCCTCGGGCCGGAACTTGGCCGAGATCTCGGTCCGCACGTACTCGCCCCGCTCGAAACGCACCGTGAGGTCCGCGCCGGGAATCTGCACCGTCATCGGGTGGCGAGCCCGCAGGCGCATCTCGATCCACTCCTGCCGCGCGTCCCAGTGGGCGACGTGGTCGAACGCGGCGGGATCGACGTCCGCGCCGAGGTGGGTCCTCAACACGTGCAGGACGTTGCGGTTGAACTCCGCCGTGACGCCCTGCGGATCGTCGTAGGCGGTGACGAGCGTGCCGACGTCCTTGACCAGGTCGGTGCCGAGCAGCAGCCACTCCCCCGTGGCCAGCACCGACCGCACCGAGGCGAGGAACTTCGCCCGCTCCGCCGGCAGGAAGTTGCCGATCGTGCCGCCGAGGAAGGCCACCACTCGCGGCGCCGCACCGGGCAGGAAGTCCAGGTGTTCGGTGAAGTCCGCGACCACGCCGCGCACGGACAGGTCCGGGTACTCGGCGGCGATCGCCTCGGCGGAGGCCGCCAGCGCCGACTCCGACACGTCGAGGGGCACGAACTGCCGCAATGTCCCGTGCGCGGTGCCCGCGTCGAGCAGCAGCCGCGTCTTCTCGCTCGACCCGGAGCCCAGCTCCACCAGGGTCCGCGCGCCCGTCGTGGACGCGATGTCGGCGGAGCGAGTCCGCAGGATCTCCCGCTCGGCACGCGTCGGGTAGTACTCCGGCACGCCGGTGATGCGGTCGAACAACGCGCTGCCCTGTGCGTCGTAGAGCCACTTGGACGGCAACCACTTGACCTCCGCCGACAGGCCCTCGCGGACGTCCCTCCGCAGTGCGTCGGTGACCTCCGCGCCGTCGCGGTGAACGTCGATCGACACCTCGCTCACACGTCACTCCGTTCGTTCCGGTTGTGCGATCTTCTCCACCTCGCACGTCGTCGAGGCGCCGTCGCTGCGCGCCACGAGCAGCCCACCGTCCGGCACGGGCCGCCAGCCGGGCTCCTCGTCGCAGGGCTCGGAGGCGACCAGGACTCCGGCCCCGGCGGAGCGCGACCACAACGAGTGGGACCACGCGGTCGCCACGAGCACACTCCGTCCCACGAGCAGCAGGTTGAGCCGCGCTCCCCGCGACGTCGCCGCGACACGACGCACCAGCTCGCGCACCGCGTCGACCGGGTCGGCTCCCCCGCGCAACGCGCGGCGCAGCCACGCCCACAGCAACGCCGAGTCGGTGGGCGCGTCGAGGCGCAGCAGATCCACGACGGGCACCTCCTCGGCCAACCCGGCGACCGACTCCGGCCAGCCGAGCACGACCCCGTTGTGGCTGAACAGCCAGTCGTCGTCGGCGAACGGGGCGCACGCCCCTTCCGTCACGGGCATGCCCACCGTCCCGGACCGCACGGCACCGACGAACGCCGTCGACCGCACGGGCCGCAGCATCCGCTCCAGCGCCGGGTCGGTCCAGATCGGACCCGCACGGCGGTAGCGCGTCGGGTAGCCGTCGTCGGCGAACCAGCCGACGCCGAACCCGTCGACGTTCACCGTGCCGCCGCCGCGCATGTCCTTCGGCGCGTACGCCTGCACCACGAGCGAGTGCGGCGCGTGCAGCACCGGCTCCGCGGGCGCGCTCGGCGGCCCGAGGTACGCCACGTGCCTACACACCCGCGTCGCCGCCTCGCACGTCGCGGGCACACCGGAACCCGGCGAAGATCTGCCTGCGGAGGGGGAAGTCCCAGTTCCGGAACGTGCCCCGCACCGCCACCGCGTCACTGCCGAACGAACCACCGCGCAAGACCTTGTACTCGGAGCCGAAGAACACCTCGGAGTACTCGCGGTACGGGAAGGCGACGAAGCCCGGATAGGGATGGAAGTCGCTGCTCGTCCACTCCCAGACGTCTCCGATGAGCTGGTGCACGCCCAGCGGCGAGGCGCCCCGCGGGTACGCGCCCACGGGCGCCGGGCGCAGATGGCGTTGCCCGAGGTTGGCGTGCTCGGGCGTCGGATCGTCGTCGCCCCACGGGTAACGCCGCGAACGCCCGGTCGCCGGGTCGTACCGTGCCGCCTTCTCCCACTCGGCCTCGGTCGGCAGTCGCTTGCCCGCCCAGGCCGCGAACGCCTCGGCCTCGTAGTAGGAGACGTGGACGACGGGCTCGTCGGGCGGCGCGGGCTCGTACACGCCGAACCGGATGCGCCACCACTGCGCGTCCTCCCGCCGCCAGAACCGGGGTGCCGTGATGCCGTGTGCGCTGCGGTAGGCCCACCCGGCGGTGCTCCACCACCGCGGGTCGGTGTAGCCGCCGTCGTCGACGAACTCCGCGTAGCGGCCGTTGGTCACCGGGGTGGTGTCGAGGGCGAAGGTGTCGACGAACACCTCGTGCACGGGCTGCTCGTTGTCCAGCGCCCACGGCTCGATCGACGTGCCCATCGCGAACGGCCCCGCCGGGACGACGACCTCCTCGGGCAGGTCGTGCACCACCGCGGGCGGCGGCGCGGGCGCGTGCAGGACGGGATCCCCGCGACGCAGCTGATGGGTGGCCAGCATCGTCTCGTCGTGCTGCTGCTCGTGCTGGGCGACCATGCCGAACGCGAACGCGTGGCAGGTGAGGTCCCGTCCCCGCAGAGCGGCGCGCTCCAGCACGTCCATCGCCTTGTCCCGCACCTCCGTCACGTACCGGCGCGCCTCCTCCGGGCCGAGCAACGGCAACTCCGGCCGGGTGGAGCGGGGGTGCTGGAAGGCGTCGTAGAGGTCGTCGATGTCCGGACGCAGCGGGTCCCGGCCGCCCACGTCGCGGACGAGCCAGATCTCCTCCTGGCTGCCGACGTGCGCGAGGTCCCACACCAGCGGTGACATCAGCGTCGAGTGCTGCTTGACGAGGTCGGCGTCGTCCACCGCGTCGGTGAGTCCGGCACTGCGCCGACGCGCGCGCTCCAGCACCTCGGCGACGTGGGCTCTCAGCTCCTCTTCGGACAGGAGGTGAAGCGGGTGGCCCGCCTCGTCGATCGCGGCCTCCCTCGGGCGGAGGTCGAGGTCGCGGTGAACGCTGGTCATGGGCGTCACTCCCTTTCACACCGTCGCCACCGCCGCTCGACGGCACCGGCGATGTCGGTGATCGTGTGGTCGGGCAGGTCGAGGTCGGACAGCGCCGCACAGCCGAGTTCACCCACGGCGCGCGCCGCGGCGGCGAGAGCGACGTCGTCGGTTCCGTGCTGCGCCGCGGCGTCCCATTGCCCCGCGACGGGTTCGCAGAGCTCCAGCGCGGAGTCCACCGTGGACGGTGTGGAGAGGAGCGCCGCGAGCAGTGCCACGGGCGGGGCCCACTGCTGCACGGGCTGGGCGTCGAGATAGCGGATCTCCAGGTGCCCGTGCGGACGGACCGGCGGGAACAGGGTGGTGAGGTGGTACGACAGGTCGCCGAAGGTGGGCCGGGGCAACGCGGCCGCCTCGCCGCGCGCCTCGATCCAGTCGGCGAAGGTCAACCCGGCCGGCGCGTCCCACGACACCCCGGGTCGGCGCACGACCATCAACGGTGTGTCCAGGACGCGGGACGCCCAGCTCCCGGCCGGGTCGTCGCAGGGCTGCTGCGCGACGGTGCGGCACGGCTCGGTGTCCATCACGGACCGCCAGCGCGCCGACGCGAGTCCCGTGTCGACACCCGCGTGCCGCCGGGAGTTGGCGAACAGGGCCAGTAGCACCGGGCCGAGGGCATGAGCCGCGGCCCACCGGCGCGGAGCCTCGGACGCCTCCCCCGCGTCGACGCACACCTGCAACGCCGCCGTGCTGCACATCATCGTGATCCCGCCCGGGCCCCTCGGCGCGAAGCGGCGTTCCATCGCGGCGTAACGCGGGGTCGTCAGCAGTCGGGACGGCGCCCGGAAGGCGTCGATGGCCTCCGAGCCGAGTCGCAGGCCCGCGGAGGCGAGCCGGTCGGCGACGTAGGCGAGGTCGTGCTCAGCCGCCTCGACGAGGGCGCGGAACGACGCCGCGGGGGCGGTGGAGACCTCGACCTGTCCACCGGGTTCGAGCGTGAGAGCGGATCCCGCGGGCAACGGCGAGGCGGGGCTGTCGGGGACGAGTGTGCGGGGAGCGTGTGGGCCGAGAGCGGTGGCCAGCCGGGCTGCGGTCAAAGGACGGGCGGGGTCGATGACGTCGTGGACGAGATACTCCAGTTCGACACCGAGCAGGCGCGGAGGCCCGTGCTTGAAGCACACCGACGCGACGTACGCCTCGCCCTCCGCGCGATCGGAGACGACGCGCGCCGCGACCTCCTCGGGCTCGATGGTCGTGTCGGGGCGATCGCGGCGCCGTGGATCGCGGCTTTCCGGTTGCGCGACGGGTATCGCCGTCATGCCCACCCTCCCCATGCGTCGGTGGCCCGGACGTCGGAGCGAACGTCCGCGAACGTCTGAGAAGGGATACGACACTTCCGGATGAGCGAAACCTGTCAGCCCGGGACGGTCGGCGACGCACCCAGGCCGAGTTCCGCCGCCGCGGCACGCACGGCGTCGATGACCAGCCGCAACGCGGGTCGGCGCTGGCTGGTGCGGCGGTAGGCCACGGAGACGGTCCGCATCACCGGCGTCGCCAGGGTGACGATGTCGACGCCGGACGGTCGCAGGGTCAACCCGAGGTCGGAGACCAGGGTGACGCCCAGCCCGGCGCTCACCATCGCCATCGCCGTGGCCTGCTCCTCGACCTCGTGGTCGATCTTCGGCTGGAACCCGAACCGCTGGCAGGCCACCCGCACCGCCCGGCCGAACTGGCTCCGCGGACTCGCGAGGATCCACGGTTGGTCGGCGAGGTCCGACAGGCTCACCGAGCTCGCCGGCGCGGTGGCGGCGGGCATGGCGGCGTGCAGCCGCTCCACGGCCACCGCCGCGCGCTCCAACCCGGGATCCCACGGCGTCGGGGCGTCGGTGTAGTCGATGACGAACGAGAGGTCCAGCGCGCCGTCCCGCACCGCGTCGGCCGTCTCCTCGGGAGCGAGTTCGCGCGTGCGGACCTCGATGCCGGGGTGCTCCTCGGCGAGCGAGGCGAGCGCCGTGGGCAGCAGACCGGACGCCACCGACGCCCACACTCCCGCGGTCAGCCGCACCGACTGCGTCTGCTGCGCCTCCTCCAGCGCCAGCGTGGCCCGCTCGACCGCGCCGAGGATCTCCTCGGCGTGCTCGGTGAGCAGCATGCCGAGTTCGGTGAGCTGCACCCGGCGGCCCAGGCGCTCGAAGAGCTTCGCACCGACGTCCCGCTCCAGTTGCGCGAGCTGCTGCGACACGGCGGAGGCCGTGTAGTGCAGTGCCGCCGCCGCGGCGGTGACCGTGCCCCTGCGATGCAACTCCCGCAGCATCCGCAACCGATGCACCGACAGCTCCATGCATCAACACTAAAGGCAATCGTGCACGGTTCTTAACTGGACGTGAGCACGCGCTCGACCTCAGCCTGTGAGTACGCGCGGCGAGGCGCGAAAGAAGCACCGAAACACCGGGCAGGGCGTAACGAGGAGGGGTCGAGTGGGTCTCCAGCATGCTGCCGAACCGCTGCTGCGGTTGACGTGGACGGATCCGGTGACGGGCGCGCACGGCTACCTGGTCGTGCACACGCTGGTCTCCGGCCTGGCGACCGGTGGGACGCGCATGCGCGCCGGTTGCACCCTGTCCGAGGTCGAGGACCTCGCCCGGGGTATGGCCGCCAAGACGGCGACGTTCGACCTTCCCGTCGGCGGCGCCAAGGGCGGCATCGACTTCGACCCCAAGGATCCGCGGGCGCGGGGCGTGCTCAGCCGGTTCTGCCAGGCGATGCGCCCGTGGCTGGACGACCACTGGGTGACGGCCGAGGACCTCGGGGTACCGCAACACCTGATCGACGAGGTGTTCACGGAGCTCGGCCTCGGGCAGTCGTACCACGCGGCCATCCA
The DNA here is from genome assembly GCF_000231055.2 of Saccharomonospora azurea NA-128. Taxonomy (GTDB): domain Bacteria; phylum Actinomycetota; class Actinomycetes; order Mycobacteriales; family Pseudonocardiaceae; genus Saccharomonospora; species Saccharomonospora azurea. The sequence continues at coordinate 962,242 of NZ_CM001466.1, forward strand.
GCGCTCGGCCGACCCGGAACGCACGCTGCGCCGGGTGCACGCGGGACTCTCCGCGCCCGTGCCGGGCGGACTGCTGCTCGGCGACGTGATCGGCGGCTACGGCGTGGCCCAGGCGTGTCTGGGTGTGGTGTCGGCGTGGGGCCGGGACAACGCCGAGACGACCGTGGCGATCCAGGGCATCGGCACGATGGGCGGCGGCGCCGCGTGGTACCTCCACGAGGCGGGCGTGCGCGTCGTGGCCGTCGCCGACGTCGCGGGCACCCTCTACGACCCGGACGGCCTCGACGTGCCCGCGCTGCTGGACGCCCGCGACCGCTACGGCGAGATCGACCGCAGCCGCGTACCCGAGCACGTCCAGCGGCTGCCCCGGTCGGCGGTGATCGCCACGGAGGCGGACGTCCTCGTTCCCGCCGCGGTGTCGTACGCGCTCACCCCGGACAACACCTACGACGTGAAGGCGTCCGCCGTCGTGGAGGCCGCCAACGCGGCGACCACACCCGAGGCCGAGGCCATGCTCGCCGCACGGGGCATTCCGGTGGTTCCCGACTTCGTGGCCAACGCGGGCGCCGCGGCGTGGGCGTGGTGGCTCATCCTCGGCCACGTCGGCACCGATCCGACCGACTCGTTCGTCAAGCTGCGGTCCGAGATGCAGTCGAAGGTGGCCTTGCTGCTCGCGGCGTGGCACAGCGATCGGGTGTCCCCGCGGCAGACGGCGATGGAGTTCGTCACGGTCCGGAACACGACACAGTCATCCTCCACCGACCAGGCGCTCACGATCCCCTGACGCGGGGGAGCACCGTCACAGTACGTACGTACGGATTGCGAACACGCAGCGTAGCTGCGAAGATCGTGGGATGCCACGGGTCAGTCAGGACCACCTCGCGGCGCGCCGTCGACAGATCCTCGACGGCGCCCGCGTGTGTTTCACGCGGTACGGCTACGAGGGCGCCACGGTCCGGCGGTTGGAGGAGGAGACCGGCCTGTCGCGCGGTGCGATCTTCCACCACTTCCGCGACAAGGACTCCTTGTTCCTCGCCCTCGCCGAGGACGACGCGCGGCGCATGGCCGACGTCGTCGCCGAGCAGGGTCTCGTCCAGGTCATGCGCGACCTGCTGTCGAACTCCCGCGAGCACCCCGCCGACTGGCTCGGCACCCGCCTGGAGGTCTCCCGGAGGCTGCGCACCGATCCGGAGTTCCGCGCCCGCTGGGCCGAACGCTCGGAGCAGCTGACGACCGCCACCCGCCGACGCCTGCTGTGGCAGCGGGACGCGGGCAACCTCCGCGACGACGTGAGCATCGACGTACTCACGTCGTACCTGGAACTGGTCCTCGAAGGACTCGTGTCGCACCTCGCCATGGGACTGCCCGCGGACGACCTCGAACCGGTGCTCGACGTCGTCGAGGAGAGTGTGCGGCGACACCGCGGTCGATCGACCGGCTCCACGGCCGGCGACGCCGAAGATCACAATGTCGATCGGTATGGGGAACAAGACATCCCGGACACTCGTTGAGCGTGGTTAAGATAGCGCCACGTCGAACGCCACTCGATATGGAGGAGTGACCACACTCGTGCGCGATGCGCAGTCACCCGGAGACAGTACCGAGCCGGGTGGCGAACCCGGCTGTCCCCACTCCACCAGCCCTGACCACGGCGGTGTCCTCTGATGGACATCCTGCTGACCGTTCTCGGCGTCCTCTTCGTCGTCCTGCTCACCGTCGGCACCGGCTTGGCCGTCGCGGCCGAGTTCTCGCTCACCACGCTGGAACGCAGCACGGTCGAGTCGAACGTCCGACAGGTCGGTGACAAACGCTCGAAGATGGTGCTCAAAGCGCACCGGACGCTGTCGTTCCAACTCTCGGGCGCACAGGTCGCCATCACGCTGACCACCCTCGTCACCGGGTACGTCGCCGAGCCGCTGCTCGGCCGCATCGTCCGCCCGATCCTGACGGGGTTCGGCATGTCCGAATCGGCCGCGGCCGGGACCTCGCTGGTGGTCGCCCTGTTGCTGGCCACGTCACTGTCCATGGTGATCGGCGAGATGGTGCCGAAGAACCTCGCCGTGGCCCTGCCCCTGAAGACGGCCCGCGCCGTGGCCGGCTACCACACGCGGTTCTCGATGCTGTTCCGCTGGCTCATCAACCTGATGAACAACAGCGCGAACTGGGTCGTCCGCAAGCTGGGCGTCGAACCACAGGAGGAGCTGCGGTCCGCGCGGTCTCCCCAGGAGCTCGGGTCGATCGTGCGCGCCAGCGCCGAGACCGGAACCCTCGACGTGTCCACCGCCCAACTGCTCGACCGGTCGCTGCGCTTCGGCGACCGCAACGCGGGCGAGCTGATGACCCCGCGCGTGCAGCTGGAAGCACTACACGTCGACGACACGGTCGTCGACATGGTGGCGCTCGCGCGCCGGACGGGACTGTCCCGATTCCCCGTCTATCGCGAGGACCTCGACGACGTCCAGGGCACCGTGCACGTCAAGCAGGCGTTCACCGTCCCGGCCTCCGAGCGGGCGTCGACTCCCGTGGGAGCGCTGATGCGGCCGATGCCGACCGTGCCCGAGTCGCTGCCCGGGGACGCGGTCCTCGACCGGCTGCGGGACTCCCGCTTCCAGCTCGCGATCGTGGTCGACGAGTACGGCGGCACGGCCGGGCTGGTGACGTTGGAGGACGTGGTCGAGGAGATCGTGGGCGACGTCCGCGACGAACACGACATCCGCGAGGAACCCGCGTCCCAGCAGCTCAGCGCCCACAGCTGGGTCCTGTCCGGACAGCTCCGCGACGACGAGGTGCTCGACGCCACCGGTTTCCGCATGCCGGAGGGCGACTACGAGACCATCGCGGGCCTGCTGTTGGAACGGCTCGGTGAGATCCCCGAGGTGGGCGCCACGCTCGACCTCGACGGCTGGCAGCTCGAGGTCACCGGCATGGACCGGCACCGGATCTCCGAGGTCACCGTGCGGCACCGGGAGGCGACCTCGTGAACGACTGGCTGTCCATCTCGCTGATCGGCGTGCTGCTGCTCGCCAACGCGTTCTTCGTCGGTGCCGAGTTCGCGCTCATCTCGTCGCGGCGGGACCGGCTGGAAGCCCTGCTGGAGCAGGGCAAGGCCCGCGCCAAGATCGTGATCAACGCCAGCAAGCACGTGTCGTTGATGCTGGCGGGCGCGCAGCTCGGCATCACGGTCTGTTCGCTGCTGCTCCTGCAGTTCGGCGAGCCCGCCGTGGCACATCAGCTGGAACTCGCGGTGCACGCACTCGGGATTCCGCTGCCGACCTACGCCGTGCACGCCGTGGCCTTCACCGTCACGCTGGTGGCGCTCACGCTCCTGCACGTGCTGATCGGTGAGATGGTGCCCAAGAACCTCGCCATCGCCGAACCCGAACGGCTCGCGCTGTGGCTGGTGCCCGTGCACGTGGCCTGGGTGCGCCTCACCCGGCCGTTCATCTGGTCCCTCAACAGCATCGCCAACGGCATCCTCCGACTCGGCAAGATCGAGCCGAAGGACGAGATCGAGACGGGATACACCTCCACCGAGCTGGCCGCGCTGCTGAGCGAGTCGCGGAGGGAGGGGTTGCTGGAGCAGGCCGAGCACCGCAGGCTGAGCCAGACCCTGTCGTCCGTCGAGAAGACCGTCGACGACGTGCTCGTCCCCCTGGACGAACTGACGACACTCCCCGAGCGCCCCACCGTCGGCGACGTGGAACGGGCGGTGTCCTCCACCGGCTTCTCGCGTTTCCCCGTGCGCGACGCGGGCGGGAAACTGACGAGTTACATCCACGTCAAGGACATCCTGGATCAGCTCGACGGCGACCCGTCCGTCGTCGTCCCGGCCACGAAGACCCGGAAGCTCACGGAGCTGACGCGGTCGGCCAAGCTCGACCAGGCTCTGTCGGCCATGCGCCGGGAGGGCAGCCATCTCGCGATGGCGGTCGACGCCGAGCACGACGTGGTCGGCATCGTGGCGCTGGAAGACCTGCTGGAGGAGTACGTGGGCACCGTCCGGGACGGCACCCACGTGACGGGACGGCCATGAGCCAGACCGGCATCCTGTCCGAACCCGAGTGGCGGGCCCGAGAGGACGCGCACGTGCATCGCGTGCGCGCGTGGACGGAACCGCACCGAAAGCGGCGCTCCCGCGGCGAGAAGCATCCCGTGCTGGACTTCCTGTTCACCTACTACTCGTTCCCGCCGGCACGTCTGGAACGGTGGCAGCCCGGACCCGAGGTCGTCCTCGCGGGTCCGGGCGCCCGCCGGTTCCTCGACCGACCCGGCTACCGCGAGACGGCCGACGGCGTCGTCCTCGACATCTCGGCCGTGCCCGACCGCCTCGCCCGCACCGCCCGCTACACGCTCTCGCTGCTCGAGGCCGTGGACGGGCGGCGGGCGCGCGTCGACTGCTTCGGCCTGCACGAGTGGGCCATGGTCTACCGCACGACGCCCGATCAGGTGCGGCACACACAGGTGCCGTTACGCCTGGGACACGCGCGGACCGACGCGGTGGTGGAGTCACTGGACGTGCGGTGCAGCCACTTCGACGCGTTCCGCTTCTTCACCCCCGAGGCCAGGCCGCTCAACCGGTTCGCCCCCACCCGGGAGACACAACCGGATCTGGATCAGCCGGGATGCCTGCACGTCGGCATGGATCTGTACAAGCACGCCTACAAGCTCGATCCGTTCGTGCCGTCGGAGCTGCTGGGCGACTGCTTCGTCCTGGCGGCCGACATCCGGGAGCTGGACATGCGCGCCAGCCCGTACGACCTCGCGTCCTACGGCTACTCCCCCGTTCCGATCGAGACGGCCGAGGGGCGCGCCGCGTACGCCCGGGCGCAGGCGGAGTTCGCCCGCCGAGCGGCGCCGCTGCGACGACGTCTCATCGACCTCTGCCGGGTCCTGCTCCAGCCCGCGGACACGCCGCGTTAATTCAGATCACATATTGATCACGCAATCCCCTGGTAGAGTGATCACGTTTTGGTCTCGCACACAGAGTGTCACTGCTGCGTCATCGACCGAGGGGGATGCGCGAGATGGGACGACACGACGGTCGTCACCGAGCCCGGCAACAGCCTGAACCGGCACAGTCCGTGACGTCGACGGGAACCCATCGGGCCGTGGGTCGCCGACGCGGCGTCGCGGCGTGGCCCATCGCCTGCGTCGTACTGGCCGGGCTGCTCGTGGCCGGCTGGTTCGGCTGGAACTGGGCCGACGGCGTGCTGGAGAGCCGGGCCGTGGCCGAGGTCGAGAGCTGCCAGGCCGGAGACACCACCGTCCGCGTCGCCGTCGACCCCGCGCTGGTGGATCCGGTCAGCACCGCGGCCGACCGGTGGAACCGCGAGGGAACCGTCGTGCGGGAGCACTGCGTGCACGTGGACGTCCAGGCCGTGCCTTCAGCAGAGGTCGAGGCGGTCCTCTCCGGAACCGCCGATCCCGCGGACATCGGCGGCTATCCGACGGCCTGGCTTCCGGACTCGGCCGAGCGGATCGACGCCCTCGCGCAGCAGCACCCCGAACTCATCGGCTCCTCGGGGCTGACCATCGCATCGGGCCCCGACGGCGAGCACCGCTACCTCGCAGTGGCGGGCCCCGACACCCGGGACGCTCAGCAGCACGCCGCCCAATCGTTCCAGAAGTTCCTGCTGCGACCCGCACAGCAACAGGCGTTCCGCGCCGCCGGTCTCACGCCGGCGAACGGCTGACCGCTCGCGGGGTCAGGGCACGGGCCGGCGGTCATCCGCGCAGCGGACTCGGACACGAACGGCGAGGTTTCCTGCGCGTCGGCGTTGATGGAGGGAAGCGTCGTCAGCCGGTGCGGCGAGCGTTGCGCCGCTCGGAAAGCTCGTCGGGGACGCTCGGTTCGATCTGCCCGCCGTCGGCCCGCTCGGCGGGGAACTCGTGCAGCGTTCCTGTGATCTCCTGCATCGCGTTGCTGACGGCGATACCGAACACACCCTGTCCGCCCTGGAGCAGATCCACGATCTCCTCCGGGGACGTGCACTCGTACACGGTGGCGCCGTCGGAGAACAACGTGACCTTCGCGAGGTCGCGCACCCCGCGCGCCCGGAGGTGGTCCACGGCGACGCGGATGTTCTGCAGCGAGACGCCGGTATCGAGGAGCCGCTTGACGATCTTCAGGACCAGAAGGTCTTTGAACGAATAAAGCCGCTGCGACCCGGAACCATGCGCGGTGCGGATACTCGGTGTCACGAGTTTCGTGCGCGCCCAGTAGTCCAGTTGCCGGTACGTGATCCCGGCGATCTGACAGGCGGCCGGACCACGGTAGCCCACCAGTTCGTCCGGCAACGAGCTGTCGGGGAACAACTCCCCTTGCTCACCGGCCATACTCGCCGGACTCTCGTCGACCACCCATGCCTCCTCTCGCCCGGCGTGGCGCCGGTAGCGAAACAAGACCGCCGATCCCGGGCCGGAACCGACCGGTTACGACAATCCCGCCACGACGAACCGCTCTACCAGCGTAATCACAACGGCGCGATTCACGTCCTTCCCGACGGTAAGCCCACCCGGCAGCCCGGTCAACGCGACGCGCGGACCATGGGGTGAGCTGCGTGCAGCCGTGACCCACTCGACATATTTACTTGCGTGAGTTACTTTTTACTCATGCGCGTAAACGACGAATTCGACGCCGGACTCGGCCTCACTCCGACCGAAGCCGCCCGCCGCGCACAAATCATCGACGCAACGGTGGACGTCATCGCAGAACTGGGTTTCGCCAAGGCGTCCTTCGCCCGAATCATCGAAAGGGCGGGACTCAGCAGTACGCGGATGATCTCGTACCACTTCGCCGACAAGAAGGAGTTGATGACCGCGACCCTGATGGCGCTCATCGACCACCACGACCGGTACGTGGAGGAACGCACTCCCGCCGACGCGGACAGGGCCACGCTGTTGCGGTCGTTCCTGGAGGTCGAGATCACCTACCTCGCCGCACACCCGCGGCAGGTCCTCGCGCTCTCCGAGATCGCCGCCAACGCGCGAGACTCCGACGGTTCACCGCTGTTCGACATCGTCGTGCACGACCTGCGGGTCGGTCGGCTCGCGCGCCAACTCACGCAGGGACAACGAGAGGGACAGTTCACGGACTTCGACCCGGAGATCATGGCGAGGACCATCCGGCACGCGCTCGAGGGACTGGCGCAGCAACTGGTCGCCGACCCCGGCCTCGACGTCGAGCACTACTCGGCCGAGCTGACGGCGTTGTTCACCAGGGCCACCGCCAAGCCCTGACAGATCAGGTGTCGGCGCCCCGGAAGTCTTCCGGCGACACGGAGTCGAGGAACTCGCGGAACTTCTCGACCTCGTCCTCCTGCTCGTCGGGGATGATCAATCCCGCCTCCTCCAGCACCGAGTCCTCGGCGTGGATGGGCACCCCGACGCGCAGGGCGAGCGCCACGGAGTCACTCGGCCGCGCCGACACCCGGACGTCACCGTCGAACACGAGCTCGGCGAAGAACGTACCTTCGCTCAGATCGGTGATGACGACCTGCTGAAGTTCCCGGCCGAGAGCGCCGATAATGTCCTTGAGCAGATCGTGAGTCAGCGGTCTGGCCGGGCGGACACCCTGCTGCTCCAACGCAATGGCCGTCGCCTCCACCGATCCGATCCAGATCGGCAGGTACCGCTCACCGTCGGTCTCCCGCAGCAGCAAGATCGGCTGGTTCGCGGGCAACTCGACCCGGACGCCGACGACGCGCATCTCGCTCATCGGGCTTCGCCTCCCTCTCCTGCGCGCGGGCCGCAGCGCTGTCAACGAGGATCCCGCGCCGACTCTACTCGACGCTACCCGTCATCAGGGCGCTGTGCTCGTCGCGAAACTTGTTGTCCTGCACGGCTCTGTTGCGAACCGGTTCATCTACGGTACGGCATTCGAGGGGCCGCGTAGACCCGCCGGTCTGGAGCGTCATCAACCCGACACATCGGAACTGTCCGCCACCCACACGAGTCTACCCACCGGTCACCCCGCGAATCCCGGTCTTGACGAGCAACGTGTGGAGGGTGACCGACAGCGCGGCGAGTTCGTTGACCAACTCGTCGCCCCTGGCCTTCGCGTCGGCGTCGCGCTGGCGGTACACCGGGGCGACGATCTGCTCGACCAGACCCACCTCCCGGTCGGCCGACGCCCGGAACGCCCGCAGGTGCCGCGGCTCGATGCCGTACTCGCTCATCGCCTTCACGGTGCGGGCGATCCGCACCGCGTCGGTGTCGTAGAAACCCGCGGCACTCGGCCTGACGAGCCCGTACTGCCGCAGCTCGTCCAGCATGGCCTCGTCGATCCCCGCGTCGCGCAGCAGGTCGTGCTCGGTGAGCCGCGCCGCGGCATCCGGGTCCGCGGCGAACTCCTCCGGACCGGGAACACCGGGCACCTGGTCACCGTCGTCGACCGACGTGATCGCCACCAGCTTGCGCGGCAGCCGCGGGACGGCGGAGGCGGCACCGTCCCCTCGATCGGCCGCGTCGAGCTGCTCCTTGATCACCCGCAGCGGCAAGTAGTGATCCCGTTGCGCCGCCAGAACGAAACGCAGACGTTCCACGTCGGCGGGGCCGAACTGACGGTAACCGGACGGCGTGCGGGCAGGCCTGACGAGCCCTTCGGATTCGAGGAACCGAATCTTGGAGATCGTCACGTCGGGGAAGTCGGGGCGCAGCTGCGCCAGCACCGCCCCGATACTCAACCCCTCTCGCTGTGGCCGCCCGGCAGCCGTCACCGTGCCCCCTGACCCCCGTGCCCGGGACCGGTCAGGAAGACGAGGCGGAACTTGCCGATCTGCACCTCGTCACCGCCGGACAGCACGGCCTGGTCGACCGGCTCCCGGTTCACGTACGTGCCGTTGAGGCTGCCCACGTCGATCACCACGAACTCCCCGCCCTCACGGCGGAACTCCGCGTGGCGACGGGACACGGTCACGTCGTCGAGGAAGATGTCACTGTCGGGGTGCCGACCCGCGCTCGTCGTGTCGCGATCGAGCAGGAAGCGCGAACCCGCGTTGGGGCCCCGCTTCACCACCAGCAGTGCGGAGCCGGTCGGCAGCGCGTCGACGCCGGCGTCCCGCGGCTCCACCGCAGGTGCCTCGTGGCCCTCTGCCTCCGACAAGAAGTCGGCCCGAAAAACGGAGGTCCGCTCCGGAGACTGCTCCGGGGGAACACCGGGCCCGTCGTTCGTGCTCACCGCAAGCTCTCCTTACGCACTGGAGTGTCGTTCTCGTAAACGTGGTGTAGTCAACGTACCGTGTCGGAGCCGCCCACAGTGCCGGGGCTCCCGCATCAGTTGTCGATCACACGTTGGTAGTCGGCGGCGTCGAACAGGGCGTCCACGACCGCGTCATCGAAAGCCTCCTTCCCACGCACCACCATGATCCACCTCGGACACCTCCGAGCACAACGTGGAACCGGGCGCGGGCTTCGTCAGGCCTTCCGACCGGAGGCGCGGAGGACCGCCAGCGCGATCTGCCACACGTAGAGAGCTCCCGACCAGAGGTAGAGCACGACGCCCCACACCGTGAACGCGTAGGCGAACGGCTGCGCGATCTCGGTGGCGGTGGTCGACGCGTCGTGGGTCACCAGCAGCAGCGGCAGCGCGTACATGAGGACGAAGGTCGCCGCCTTGCCGATGTAGGTCACCTCGGGCGGCGCGAAACGATGCCGGCGCAGCACGACGAGTCCCACGCCGACCACGAGTTCCCGGCCGACGAGCAGGGCCGCCACCCACCAGGGCACGATGCCGCGCAGCAGGAAGGCGAGCAGAGCCGCCGCGATGTAGAGCCGATCGGCGGCAGGGTCCAGCAGCTGGCCGAGCTTGGTCGTCTGGTTGAGCAGGCGCGCCAGCTTGCCGTCGAGCCAGTCGGTGACGCCGCCGACGACCAGCAGTGCGAACGCCCAACCGTCCTCCTCCGGGCCCAGCAGGAGCCACAGGAACACCGGAACGCCGGCGAGGCGGAGGATCGAAAGGAGATTGGGCACCGTGGTGAGCTGCCGCAGCAGCGACTCCTCACCGTCCGTGGTACCGGATGACCGGGCTTTCGTCACCCGCCCACAGTATCGGGACGACGGTCCACCACGATCACGAGGAGCGGTGATAGCTCCAGCCCTGCTTCCGCAGCGCCTCACCGGTGAGAGCCTGCGGCCGACCGTGGTGGTCGACGCCCATCCACCGCGGTCGTCCCGATCCACTCTCCAGGACGTAGGGCCGGCCCCGGCTCCACACGACGGTGCACGGGGTGGTCGGCGGCGACGGGGGCGCCGCGTCGGGGGACTGCTCGGCCGGGTCGGCGGCGCCCCCGTCGACGGCTCCGACGGCTCCGACGGCGTCGACGGCCGTCGTGGGCGGCACTGCCGACCCGGCTCGATCTGCGGGAACGTCGGTCCGGCTGTCCGTTTCGGTACTCATAGCACCCTGCGCTCGCTCTCGGTGAGACATCACCCGGGGGATTACCTGTGAGCGGCGCCTCACACCTCCGCGCGAGACGTCGCTCACACTCCCATCGGCTCAGGAGGCCTGATCGTTAACGCTTCACGGACCGCGCGCGTCGCCCTTTCGAGTGGTCTTCGGTGCTGTCACGAGCGGTTCTTGAGCGCGGGGAAGTCCTCCTCGCGGAACTCCCCGTCAGGGCGCCCGTCGCCGTGGGTGTGCTCCTTGCCCCGCAACTCCACCCGGCGGATCTTGCCGGAGATGGTCTTCGGCAGGTCGGCGAACTCCAGGCGGCGGATGCGCTTGTACGGCGCCAGGTTCTTCCGCGCGAAGGCGAGGATGCTCTCCGCCGTGGCGGCGTCGGGTTCGAAGCCGTTCGCCAGCACCACGTAGGCCTTGGGCACCGAGAGCCGGATCTCGTCCGGTGCGGGCACGACGGCCGCCTCGGCCACCGCCTCGTGCTCCAGCAGGACGCTCTCCAACTCGAACGGCGAGATGCGGTAGTCGGAGGACTTGAAGACGTCGTCGGTGCGTCCCACGTACGTGATGTAGCCGTCGTCGTCGACGGCCCCGACGTCCCCGGTGTGGTAGTAGCCGTCCTCGAACGCGGTCGCGGTGCGCTCGTCGTCACCCGCGTACCCCGTCATCAACCCGGCGGGCCGGCTGCTCAGGTCGAGGCAGATCTCCCCCTCCCGCGCGCGCTCGCCGGTGACGGGGTCGACGAGCACGACCGTGAAGCCGGGGACGGCGCGCCCCATGGACCCGGGCTTGACCTCCTGCCCCGGTGTGTTGGCGATCTGCACACTCGTCTCCGTCTGGCCGAACCCGTCGCGGATCGTCACGCCCCACGCCTGCCGCACCTGGTCGATGACCTCGGGGTTGAGCGGCTCGCCCGCACCCACGACCTTGCGCGGCGGGTGCCGCAACGTCGACAGGTCGGCCTGGATGAGCATCCGCCACACCGTCGGCGGCGCGCAGAAGCTCGTGACACCGCAGCGATCGATCTGCGCCATCAGGCTGTTCGCGTCGAAGCGCCCGTAGTTGTACAGGAAGACGGTGGCCTCGGCGTTCCACGGCGCGAAGACGTTGCTCCACGCGTGCTTGGCCCAGCCGGGAGACGAGATGTTGAGGTGCACGTCGCCGGGTTCGAGGCCGATCCAGTACATCGTGGACAGGTGCCCGACAGGATACGAGACGTGGGTGTGCCGCACGAGCTTCGGCTTCGCCGTCGTCCCCGAGGTGAAGTACAGCAGCAGCGGGTCGTCGGCGCGCGTGGGGCCGTCCGGCGTGAACACCGGGTCACCGGCGGCGGAGTCGGTGAACGACTCCCAGCCGTCGACCCGCTCGCCCACCGCGATGCGGGTGTAGCCGCCCGGCACCTCGGCGAACGTCGCGGTGTCGACGTCGCGCACCACCACGTGCCGGGCCTGTCCGCGCTCCACCCGGTCGCGCAGGTCGGCGGCGCCCAACAGCGTCGACGCCGGGATGATCACGGCACCGAGCTTGATGCACGCCAGGATCGTCTCCCACAGCTCGACCTGGTTGCCGAGCATCAGGATCACCCGGTCACCGCGCCGGACGCCCAGCCCGCGCAGCCAGTTCGCCACCTGAGCGGACCGCCGGGCGAGCTTGGGGAACGTCCAGCGGTTCTCCGAGCCGTCCTCCTCCACGATCCACAGCGCGAACCGGTCGGCGTTGTGGTCCTCCGCGGCGATCCGGTCGAACCAGTCCAGCGCCCAGTTGAACTCGGTGAACTCGGGCCACGCGAACTCCCGGCGCGCCGCCTCGTAGTCCTCGCGATGCGTCACCAGCAGGTCCCGAGCCTGCCGGAACGCCTGATACGCCTGCATGGAAGTCGTGTTGGGGTCGTTGCCCACCTGTCGCTCGCCCTTCTCACTCACCGCGGAACTCGGGCTCCCGCCGCTGCAGGAACGCCTGCACCGCCTCGTTCAGGTCGTGGCTGGGCAGGAACGCGGCGTTCCACGTGGCCACGTACCGCAGCCCGGCGTCGACCTGCTGTTCGGTGTTGACGGAGAGTACGTCCTTCACACCCTGGACCACCAGTGGTGGGTTCGCCGCGATGTCGGCGGCCATCTGCCGGGCCGCCTCGAGGGTCGCGTCGCGGTCGGGGTAGACGTCGTTGACCAGGCCGATCCTCTCGGCGCGAGCCGCGTCGATGTCCTTGCCGGTGAACGCGAGCTCGCGCAGATGGCCCTCACCGACGACCGACGCGAGCCGCTGCAGGCTGCCCATGTCGGCGACGATGGCCACGCGCACCTCGCGCACGCTGAACTTCGCGTCGGCGCTCGCCACCCGCACGTCGGCGGCGGCGATGAGGTCCAGACCACCGCCGATGCACCAGCCCGCGACCGCGGCGACGACCGGCTTGCGCACGCGGGCCACGGCCGTGACGGCGTCCTGCATGCGGCGAACCTCGTCCAGGAACTCGCGGCGGGGCCGTGCGAGCGCGTCGCCGCTCAGGTATTCCGACCACGACGGCAGCATGGCGGCGAGATCGAGGCCGTAGGAGAAGTGCTTGCCCTCGCCGGTCAGGACGATGGCCCTGACCTCGGGGTCGCGGTCGAGTTCGCCGAACACCAGCGGGAGTTCGCGCCAGAAGTCCGGGCCCATCGCGTTGCCCTTGCCGGGGCCGATCAGGGTCACCTCGGCGACGTGCCCGGTGCGCTCGACGCGGAGGGAGACGTACTCGCCGGCCTGGGTGTTCGCTTCGCTGCCAGTCATGGCTGCCATCCTGGCCCACGCGCCCGCGCCCACGGCAGTGGTGCGGCGGACAGTGAGAGCGACGTCGCTTTCGGCGACCTTCCCGGTCTTCGGCCGCGGACTCAGCCGCCGGACGGCGACGCGTCCGCCGCCAGGCCCGCGACCGGACCGACGACCGTGATCGCCGGAGGCCGGATTCCCGCCTCAGCGACGGCTCGCGCGACCTGCCCGAGCGTCGAGCGCACCACCCGCTGGGTGCGCATCGTGCCCTCCTGCACCACCGCCACGGGTGTCTCCGGCGCCCGCCCGGCGGCGACGAGGGTGTCGGCGATGCGGTCGAGCCGCTCGAGTCCCATCAGCACCACGATCGTGCCGCTGAGGCGACCCAGCGCGTCCCAGTCGACCAACGACCGTTCGTCGCCGGGCGGCACGTGACCGGACACGACGACGACCTCGTGGGCGACGCCGCGATGGGTCACCGGCACGTCGGCCACGGCGGGTACCGAGAACGCGCTGGTCACCCCGGGAACCACCGTCACGGGCACACCCGCCTCGGCGCACGCCTGCAGCTCCTCGAAGCCACGGCCGAACACGTACGGGTCGCCGCCCTTGAGCCGCACCACGAAGCGTCCGGCACGGGCGTGCTCGATCAGCGTGCGGTTGATGACGTCCTGCGCGGCAGCACGGCCGTACGGGATCTTCGCCGCGTCGACGACCCGCACGTGCGGCGGGAGTTCGTCCAGCAGCTCGCGGGGCGCGAGCCGGTCGACCACCACGACGTCGGCGCGCGCCAGCAACCGCCGCCCGCGCACGGTGATCAGTTCGGGGTCGCCGGGTCCTCCCCCGACGAGCGCCACACCTCCCGTGGGCGCCGCGTCGTGGCCGCCGCTTCCCGGATCGGCGACGACGGCCGTGCGCAGGGCGTCGAGCACCCCGTCGCGCACGGCGGAGGACCGCCGCGGCGACCCACCGGAGAGCACGCCCACCAGCAGGCCGTCGTG
>NZ_CM001466.1:976480-1031843 GCF_000231055.2 Saccharomonospora azurea NA-128
GACGAGCCGCACCGCCGCGCCCGCGGCCAACAGTCGGGGCAACCGGCGCTGCGCGACGGTGCCGCCGCCCACGACGACGACCGCGCGCCCTCGCAGATCGAGTCCGGCCAGGTAGTGCTGCTCCTGCGGCATGCGTTCAGACTGCCGCCGCATCCGCGCGCGCGGCGGGAGCCGTGGCGGGCGTCTCCCCCGATCCGGGTGGACGTCTCACACCTCGGGACGCAGGAGGGCCAGCATCGCGGAGTTGCCGAACATCCGTGCCGTGTCCAGGGCCGACGGATGCCCGGCGGCGGGGTCGGCACCCCCGTCGAGCAGCGCCCGCACGACCTCGGGCTCGTCCTTGAAGACGGCACCCGCGAGCGGACTCTGCCCACGGTCGTTGAGCCGGTTCGGATCGGCGCCCCGCTGCAGCAGTGCGCGCACCGTCTCGACGTGACCGTGGTAGGCGGCCAGCATCACCAGCGTGTCGCCCCTGTCGTTGGTGAGGTTCGGCGAGACTCCCGCGTCGACGTAGGCCGCCAGCGTCTCGCTCTGCCCCTCGCGGGCGAGGCCGAACACGCGCGCCCACAGTTCGAGCAGTTCGTCCGGGTCGGGCGCGGCGGCACCGTCGTCGGCACCGTCGGCACCGTCGACGCCGTGGTCGGCGCTGTCGGTCATGTCCTCAGCGTGCCACGACGGCACCCGTCCCTCAGCGGAACGACGTCGTCGGGGAACCCGGCGATACGCTTCACCGCACCGACGTGAGACACACGTCGTCGACCACGGGAAGCGGAGATGACGGGCACCGAGCGCACCTGGGCGGGCACCACACTGGCGGACCGCAGGGCCACGCGCCGGCGGCGGCTCATCGAGGCGGGGCTGGAACTCCTCGGCGATCCCGGCGGCGCGGCGGTGAGCGTGCGGGCGGTGTGCCGGACCGCGCAGCTCACCGAACGGTACTTCTACGAGAACTTCGCCGACCGGGACGGCTTCGTCGTCGGCGTCTACGACCATGTCGTGAACCTCGCGCACCAGGTGCTGGTCGACGCCGTCGACCTGGCGGGGCCCGAACCCCGGCACCGGGCCGAGGCCGCGGTGTCCGCGTTCGTCACCCTCGTACTCGACGACCCGCGCAAGGGCCGCGTGCTGCTGCTCGCACCTCTCGCGGACCCGGCGCTGCGGGGTGTCGGCGTGCAACGGCTGCCGCTGTTCGCCGACCTCGTGCGCGAGCAACTGTCCGACCGCGTCGACGACGCGGACCGGACCATGACCGCCACCGCCCTGGTGGGCGGGTTGGCCAACCTCTTCGTCGCCTACGTGAGCGGGACGCTGGACGTCTCGCGCGAGCGGCTCACCACCCACTGCGTCCGGTTGGTGCTCGGGGCGGAGGCGTTGCACTCGTGACGCCCCCGTCGCGGAGGGCACGGTTCGCGACGAGGGCGTACACGAACTGCGAACACGTGTGCGTGGAGTGCGGACACGCGTGCGCAGACTGCGGACACGGCGCTACGGCGGCGTGTCAGGCGGCGCCCACCAGGTGGTCGAACGCCAGTTGGGACAGCTGCGCGTAGGCGTAGCCGCGGCGGCCCGCCGCCTCGGCGTCGAAGTCCTCGAACGCCGTGCGGTCGGCCAGCAGGTCGGCGGGCGACTCGCCCTCGCCCAGCGTGGGCTTCGAGAGCTCGGGCACACGCGACGCGTCGAGGGCCTCGATCACCCTCGGATCGGCGCGGAACGCCTTCGCCCGCTCACGCAGAAGCAGGTAGGACCGCATGCAGGCCGCGGCGCTCGCCCACACGCCCTCCATGTCCTCGGTGCGCGGCGGCTTGTAGTCGAAGTGCCGGGGACCGTCGTAGCCGCCGTGTTCGAGCAGGTCGACCAGGAAGAACGCCGAGAGCACGTCGCCGTGCCCGAACACGAGGTCCTGGTCGTAGCGCGGTCCGTGCTGACCGTTGAGGTCGATGTGGAACAACTTGCCCTGCCACAACGCCTGACCGATGCCGTGCACGAAGTTGAGCCCGGCCATCTGTTCGTGCCCGACCTCGGGGTTCACGCCCACGAGCTCGTGGTGCTCCAGGGTGGAGATGAACGCGAGTGCGTGGCCGATCGTGGGCAGCAGGATGTCGCCTCGTGGTTCGTTCGGCTTCGGCTCCAGCGCGAGCCGCAGGTCGTAGCCCTGGTCGAGCACGTACTGCGCCAGCGTGTCGATGCCTTCGCGGTAGCGGTCCATCGCGGCGCGCACGTCCTTCGCCGCGTCCGTCTCGCTGCCCTCCCGGCCGCCCCACAGCACGTACGTCGTCGCTCCGAGCTCGGCGGCGAGGTCCATGTTGCGCATGACCTTGCGCAGCGCAAACCGGCGGATGTCGCGGTCGTTGTTGGTGAGTCCACCGTCCTTGAACACCGGGTGGGTGAACAGGTTGGTGGTGGCCATCGGCACGACCAGGCCGGTCTCGTCGAGGGCGGTGCGGAACCGCTGGATGCGCTTGTCGCGCTCCCCTTCGTCGCTGCCGAAGGGGATGAGGTCGTCGTCGTGGAACGTCACGCCCCACGCCCCCAGCTCGGCGAGCCGGTGCACGGCCTCGACGGCGTCGAGCTCGGGACGGGTGGCCTCGCCGAACGGGTCGTTGGCCCGCCATCCCACCGTCCACAGGCCGAAGCTGAACTTGTCCTCCGCCACGGGTGTCCCGACCACGCTGTCCTCCCGCTTGCCAGTCGTTAATAGTTCGAGCACTGAACTTATGCCGACCACTCCCCGGTGGTCAAGTATTTGGTTCAGCGGGTGAACGAATACGATGGTCCCGTGAGCGACAGCGGTCCCGCAGGCCAGCACACCGTCCGACGGCACAACTCGACCCTCGTGCTCGACGCGATCGCGAGCACGCCCGGAGTGTCACGGGCCGGTATCGCCGCGCGCACCGGACTCACCAAGGCCACGGTCTCGACCCTCGTCGACCGGCTGGTCGCCGCCTCGCTCGTGCGCGAACACGGCCGGGAGCACCGCAGCGGCCCCGGCAGGCGCGGCACGTCGCTGTCGCTGTCGCCCGATGGGCCGTGCGGGCTGGGTGTCGAGATCGGCGTGGACTACCTCGCCACCTGCCTGATCGGTCTGACCGGCGAGGTGCGCGGCGAACGCGTGCGGCGCACCGACAACCGAGGTCGCACACCAAGCCGCATCCTGTCCCGGGTGTCCGACGAACTCGAACAGGAACTCGCCCGCGCCGAGCGCGAACGGGGCACCGTGGCCGGAGTCGGTGTCGCCGTGCCCGGCCTCGTCGACACGGGCAGCGGCCGCGTGACCGTCGCACCCAACCTGGGCTGGGAGGACGTCGACCTCGCCGCCGAGCTGAGGGCACACGTTCCCGCGCTACCGGGACGGCTCGTCGTCGGCAACGAGGCGAACCTCGCCGCCGTCGCGGAGTGGGAAGCCCTGCGCCGCGAGACCGGCCCGGCCCCGACCAGCTTCGTGCACGTCTCCGGCGAGATCGGCATCGGCGCGGGCATCGTGCTCGACGGCACGCTGTTCGACGGTGTGCACGGCTTCGGCGGCGAGCTCGGCCACTTTCCCGTGCAACCGCGTGGCCCGCGCTGCTCGTGCGGTGCGCGCGGCTGCCTCGAACGGCTCGCGGGCAAGGACGCTCTCCTCGACCGGGCCCGCGCCGACGACGTCGACGCGCTGGTGGCCCTGCTCGACGACGGCGAGCGCACCGCCCGGGCGGCCGTCCGCGCCGCCGGCCGCACCCTGGGCTCGACGTTGTCGGCGGTGGTGAACCTCCTCGACGTGCCGACGATCGTGCTCGGCGGCATCTACGCGCGCCTGCACCCGTGGTTGAGCGAGCCGCTTTCCGCGGAACTCGCCGAGCGGATCGTGGGCTCGGCGCGGCGAGACGTGGAGGTGCGACGTTCGGTGCTGGGCGCCGACGCCGCGGTCCGCGGCGCCGCGGCGGCCGCCCTGCGCACGGTGCTCGACGACCCGGACGCCTACGTCCTGCGGGACCGTCAGGCGGAGGAGCGCACCACGAGCTCGGTCGGCAGCAGGATCGACGGAGGCAGTGGCTCCTCGCCCGCCAGCTGAGCCAGCAGCCGCCACGTCATCGTGCGGCCGAGCTCCTCGACGGGCTGCCGCACGGTCGTCAACGGCGGTGTCACGGTCGTGGCCAGGACAGAGTCGTCGAAGCCGACCACGGCCACGTCGTCCGGCACGCTCCGGCCTCGCGCCGCGAGCTCCCGCAACGCGCCCACGGCGATGATGTCGGCCCCGGCGAACACGGCGTCGAGGTCGGGATGGGCGTCGAGCAGGTCCGCCATGGCCCGGGCGCCCGCCTCGATCGTGAAGTCGCTGTGCACGACGGTGTCGGTGGCGAGCCCGGCCTCCGACACTCCGCGTCGCCATCCCGCCAACCGGTCGATGCCCACCGCCATGTCGCTGGGCCCGGCGAGCGTGCCGATACGGCGGCGACCGCTCGCCACCAGGTGCCGCGCGGCCGACAGCGCGCCGGTGAAGTTGTCGGCGTCGACGTACGGCACCGCGCCTCCGGTGAGAGGGCGCCCTCCCGCCACCACGGGAAGTCCGGCTTCCGCGAGGCGCTGCGGCAGTGGATCCTCACCGTGCATGCTCACCACGAGCGCACCGTCGACGTGACCGCTGCACAGGTACTTCTCCAGCCGCGCCCCGTCGTCGTCCTCGGCGAGCATCGTGAGCACGAGTTGGCGGTGGCTCCCGGACAGTCCGGCATGGACACCGCGGAGGACGCCCGCGAAGAACGGATCGGCGAAGACACGTTCGCCGGGTTCGGAGACCACCAGTGCGATCGAGTTGGTCCTGCGGGTGACGAGACTGCGCGCGGCCTCGTTGGGCACGTACCCGAGCGTCTCGATCGCCCGCCTGACCGCCTGCCGGGCCCGCCCGCTCACCCCCGGTGCGTCGTTGATCACCCGGGAGACGGTCGAGCGGGACACCCCGGCGACCCGCGCCACCTCCTCCAGAGTGGGCGCGCCACGCTGCTCGACCGCCACGTCCCCGGGCTGGGTCATCCTCGTCCTGCCAAACCGTTGTCCGCCATCACTCGCGAATACCATGCAGCACTGGCCTTCGGCGTCCGGCGCTGGGTCCCGTAGTCCACGTGCACAAGCCCGAACCGCTTGGCGTAGCCCTCGGCCCACTCGAAGTTGTCGAGCAGGGACCAGTAGAAGTAGCCGCGCAGGTCGACGCCCTGCTCGACCGCCCGGTGCGCGGCCCTCAGGTGCTGCTCGACGAACGCGATGCGGTCGGTGTCGTCGATCCGGCCGTCCTCGTCGACGACGTCGGCGTAGGCCACGCCGTTCTCGGTGATGTAGAGCGGCACCCGCGGGTAGTCGGTGTGCAGCGTCAGCAGCAGCCCGGTCAGCGGCTCGGCGTTGACGTCCCAGCCCGAATCCGTCTGCGGAAGTCCCCGCTTCGGGAAACTGACGTGCTCGGCTCCGACCCATTCCGACGCCGGCCCGGACTTCCCGTTCGGCACCGCCGAGACGTAGTGGTCGCGGTAGTAGTTCACGCCGAGGAAGTCCGTTCCCCCGATCACGGCCTCGTCGCCCGTCAGCACGACGTCGCGCAACCCGAACGGTTCCAGGTCGGCGAGCACGTCGTCGGGGTAGCGACCCCGCAACACCGAGTCCAGGAACAGGCGGTTCTGCACGCCGTCGACGCGCCGCGCCACCTCGCGGTCCTCGGCGCTGTCCGGGTCGGCGGGCGAGACGGGGAACAGGTTGAGGGTGATGCCCACCCGGTTCTCGGCTGCCGTCGAGCGCACGACCTCCGCGCCCAGCCCGTGGGCCAGCAGCAGGTGGTGAGCGGCGGCGACCGCCGCCCGCGGTTCCGTCCGGCCCGGCGCGTGCCGCCCGGAGCCGTATCCGAGGAACGCCGAGCACCACGGCTCGTTCAACGTGGTCCACGTGGACACCCGGTCGCCGAGCCGGTCGAGCACCGCGGCGGTGTAGTCGGCGAAACGATAGGCGGTGTCGCGGTTCGTCCACCCGCCCCGTTCCTCCAGCGCGTGCGGCAGATCCCAGTGGTACAGAGTCGGCCACGGGGTGATGCCCTCGGCCAGCAGCGTGTCGACCAGCCGCTCGTAGAAGTCCAGCCCGGCCGGGTTCACCTCGCCGCCGTCCGGGCGCACCCGCGGCCAGGCCAGGGAGAACCGGTAGGCGCCCACGCCCAGCTCGCGCATCAGGGCGACGTCGTCGGGCATCCGCCGGTAGTGGTCGGCCGCCGGATCGCCGGTGTCGCCGTTCTTCACCGCTCCCGGCCGCGCACAGAAGGTGTCCCAGATGGACGGCGAACGGCCGTCGGCCGTGGTCGATCCCTCCACCTGGAACGCCGCCGTCGCCACGCCCCACAGGAAGCCGGCGGGGAACTCCACGGGCGTTGCCTCGGCACCGGCCTCCACAAAGGACGTCCTGTGTTGATCGTTCGTCGACACCTACTATCCCTTCACTGCACCTTGCATGATCCCGGCCACGATCTGGCGGCCGAGCAGGAAGAACACGATCAGCACGGGAACCGTCGCGAGCGTGGTGCCGGCCAGCACCAGCGAGTAGTCCACGTAGTAACCGCTCTGCAATTTCTCCAGCGCCACCTGGACGGTCGGGTTGTCGGGACCGAGCGCCACCAGCGGCCACAGGAAGTCGTTCCACGAGGTCATGAACGTGAACATCGCGAGGAACGCGGCGGCCGGGCGCACGGCGGGCAGACACACGTGCCAGAACACCCGGATCATCGAGCACCCGTCCACGCGCGCGGCCTCGATCAACTCGTAGGGCACCGCGCTGACCGTGTACTGCCGCATCCAGAACACGCCGATCGCGGTCACCAGGTTGGGCACGATCACGGCCTGCAGCTCATTCGCCCACCCGAGCTCGGCCATCGCCATGTACAGCGGGATGATGCCGAGCTGCGTCGGCACCGCCAGCGTGGCCACGACGAAGAGGAACAGCGCGTTGCGGCCCTTGAACCGCAGCTTGGCGAACGCGAATCCGGCCAGACTGGAGAACAGCACCGTCGAGATCGTCACCGACCCCGCCACGATGACACTGTTGCCAAGCGCCTTCCAGAACGGCACCGTGTCGAACACGCGCGCCGCGTTGGCGAAGAAGTTGCCACCGGGTACCAGCGGCGGCACCTGCTCGGTGAGCATCGAACTGTCCCGGCTGGCCACGAGGAACGACCAGTAGAACGGGAAGATCGAGCCCAGCACGAACGCCGTGAGCAGGCCGTAGACCCAGAAGTTCGGGCTCCCCGGCTGGGGGATTCGCGTCCGCCGTCGAGGACGGGCGGGAAGGAACACGCTCATCGATCTCCTCCCGTCGAGGCGATGCGCCGGGTAAGAGCGAAGTTGATCAGCGCGATCCCGATGACGATCAGGAACAGCACCCACGCGATGGCGGAGGCGTAGCCGAGGTCCTCACGCTCGAACGCCGCCTGGTACAGGTACAGCGTGATCGTCTGGAACTGATGGGTGGACCCGCCGTTGTTCGACCCGGGCATGGCGTCGAACAGCTTGGGCTCGGTGAAGATCTGCAGACCGCCGATGGTCGAGGTGATCACCACGAAGATGAGGGTCGGCCGCAGCATCGGCAGGGTGACGCTGACGAACCGCCGGACGGCGCCCGCCCCGTCCACGACGGCCGCCTCGTGGACCTCCTTCGGGATGGCCTGCATCGCCGCCAGCACGATCAGCGCGTTGTAGCCCGTCCACCGCCAGTTCACCATGACGGCGATGGCCACATGGCTGGCGAAGCGGTCGGCCTGCCAGTCGATCCGGTCGAGGCCCAGCAACTCGAAAACCCCGTTCACGAGCCCGTACTGCGGGCCGAAGAGGTTGGCGAAGATGATGCCCAACGCCACCAGGCTCGCTACGTACGGCATCAGCACACCGACCCGCCAGCCCGTGGGGAACCGCACCCGCGTGTTGAGCAGGGCAGCGAGCAGGACCGCGATGACGATCTGCGGAACGGTGGAGAGCAGGAAGATGCTGAGCGTGTTCGTCAGCGTGGTCCAGAACTGCGGATCGCCGAAGAGCTGGACGTAGTTGCCCACGCCGAGGAACGACGGGTCGTCGTCGATGAGTTCCCAGTCGAACAGCGAGACGTAGGCGGTGTACAGCAGCGGAAACAGCCCGACGACGCCGAAGATGACGAAGAACGGCGCCACGTAGAGGTACGGCGAGTACCGGACGTCCCACCGGCTCATCCGGTCGCGCCAGCTCGGGCGAGCCGGACGCGCCGGGGAGCCGGTGGGCTCGTCCCTGTCCTCCGGCGTGGTCGCCGGAGCGGGGCTCGACTGTGTCACGGTCGCTCCCCGTCAGGACGCGATCTGCTTGGCGGCGTCGACGAACCGTTCCCAGCCCTCGGCCGGTGACGTGCCCTGCTCCACCGCCTGCAACGCGGGGCTCAGCGCGTTCTCCTGGATCTTGCCGTCACCCGGCCCCTTGTACTGGGCCTCGCCGATCGCCTTCGCCTGCTCGGCGAACAGTTCCCCCATGGGCGGGCCGTCGAAGTAGTCGTTGGTGGCCGACAGCAGATCCGGCGATTCCAGCGCCTCGACCTGGCTCGGGAACACCCCGGCCGCCTTGAAGGCCTTGATCTGCTGCTCCGGAGCGGTCAACCATGCCGCCAGTGCCGCGGCCTCCTCGGGATGCTCGCTTTGCGTCGGAACGGCCAGGTACGACCCGCCCCAGTTGCGCGGGCCTCCGGGGAAGGCGTCGGTGACGGCCCAGGCGCCCGCGAGGTCCTCGCCGGCCTGTTCCTCGATCACCCCGAGCATCCACGAGGGACACGTCTTCGTCGCGAACGCCGACTGTGTGAAGCCGCTGTTCCACTCGTTGGAGAACGCCACCAGTCCCGCCGACTGTCCGCGTGCCACCGCGTCGGTCACCCGGTCCCAGTTGCGCTTGATCTCGGGATTCGACTCGACCGTCAACCGGTCCTGGCGGTCGAAGTAACCGACGTCGAGCTGGTTCTGCATCGCGTTGAAGATCTGCGCCGCCGAGTCGAACCACGCCACGCCGTCGACGTTCGCGACGAACTCGTCACCGGCGGCGAAGTAGCTGTCCCACGACTCGAACAACTCGGCCACCTCGTCCGGTTCGGACGGAAGACCCGCCTGCTCGAAGAGGTCCTTGCGATAGCACATCGCGAGCGGCCCGATGTCCGTGCCGTACCCGATGAGCCTGCCGTCCTTGTCGAGGGCCGCCTCGTACTTCCAGTCGAGCCAGCGGTCGGGGCCCGCCTCCTTCGGCCCGATCTCGGTGAGGTCGTGGAAGCGGCTCGATTTGTCGAGCACCTCGGGAAGGTGCGCCTCCTCGACCGCCACCACGTCGTCGAGGCCCGACCCCGCCCCGAGCTTGGTGAACAGCGACTGGTGGTACGGACCGCCCTGACCGGTCTCGTGGACGACGATGTCGATGTCCGGGTGCAGGCGCTCGTACTCGGCGTACAGCTCCTCGTATCCGAACTCGTTGAACGTCGAGATGCTGAGCTGGAGCTTGCCGTCGGCGGCGGCGTCGTCCCCGCCGCAGGCCACGGTCACCAAGCCGACCGCGGCGACGGCGGAGGCGGTGGCGATGGCACGTCTGGCGGGCCCGGCTTGTCCGGTGCGTCGGAGATGGTGTCGCACGGTGACCCCTTGTCGGGTTGGGCTACACGGATTTTGGGAGCGCTCCCAGTCAGGACAGCAGCCTGCCCCGCCATCCCATCGAGTGTCAATGACCCATGACCAGGTCGTTATCGAAGCGGCCGCAGGAACCGGAGCGTCAGGGGGCCGCAACTTCGAGAGCGCTCCCAATGCGCCGAGGTGGCTCGGAACCCCCTCGGCGACTACGCGAGAGTCCGGCCGAGAAAGCCGCGGAGATAACCCACGGCGGTGTCGAAGTCGGATTCGAGCACGAAATGCCCGGCGTCGAGGAGGTGGATCTCGACCTCGGGAAGGTCGCTCCGGAACGCGCGGGCACCGTCAGGGCCGAAGATCTCGTCGTTGGCACCCCACACGGCGAGCAGCGGCACCTGCGTTTCGCGGAAGTACTCGTGCACGCGCGGATACAGGGCGACGTTGCTCGTGTAGTCGGCGAACAGCCGGAGCTGAGCAGCCTCGACACCGGGGCGCTGGAACAGCGCGTGGTCGTACGTCCACGTGTCGGGACTGACGAGAGCGGGGTCGGGAACGCCGTGGGTGTACTGCCAGCGGATCGCGTCCCAGCCGAGGGCGTCGCGCAGGACGGCCTCGTTGTCGGGATTCGGATCGGCCGCGTAGGCCCAGATCGGCTCCCAGAACGGCTCCACGAAGCCTGCGTCGTAGGCGTTGCCGTTCTGGCTGACGATCGCGGAGACCCGCTCAGGGTGCGCCAACGCGAGTCGCCAACCGATGGGCGCCCCGTAGTCCTGCACGTAGACCGCGAACTCCTCCACCCCCACCGCGTCCAGCAGACCCTCGGTGACGGAGGCGAGCGTGTCGAAGCTGTAGTCGACGTCGTCGACCGGCGGCGTGTCCGAGTGTCCGAACCCGAGGTGATCCGGGGCGATGACGTGATAACGGTCGGCCAGTGCCGGGACGAGGTGGCGGAACATGTGTGAACTCGCGGGATAGCCGTGCAGAAGAAGCACGGTCGGAGCCTGCCTCGGCCCGGCCTCCCGATAGAAGATCCGATGGCCGGAGACGGTCACGGCCCGGTGGCGCACGTCGCTCAATCTAACCCCTTCAGTGGTTTTATCCAGTTAGGTTGCCGGCGACTGTAGCCCGCTACCCTAACCCTGTCAACAATCCGATACTGGTTAGACTGTTGTGGTGATGGCCGACGACGACTGCGAGCTCCTGCTCGCGCTGCTCAACACCAGGCCGGTGAAGGACGGCGTCGAACACGACGAGCTCGCCGACGACCGCGCGGCACGACGGTGGTCCACCGCCCGTGGTGGCACCGGGACACCGCACGAACTGCGGCTGTTGCGACGTCTCCGAGAACACGTGAGCCAGGTCGTGCTGGGCCGGGCTCCCGCGACCGTGCTGGCGGCGGCACTCGACGGAGTCCATCAGCGCCCCCACCTCAGCGACGCCGGCCTGAGGTGGGAACTGGT
Organism: Saccharomonospora azurea NA-128; assembly: GCF_000231055.2. GTDB lineage: Bacteria > Actinomycetota > Actinomycetes > Mycobacteriales > Pseudonocardiaceae > Saccharomonospora > Saccharomonospora azurea. The sequence goes on from NZ_CM001466.1 coordinate 987,557, forward strand.
CACGGAACCAGACCGGCGTCTGGCGGCACGGGTGGTGCTGGCCTGGGCCTGGGTGGACGAACACCTGCCGGGACGCCTCCGGCCGTGCGGCAACGACGAATGTCGGTTGTTCCTGCTCGACCGCAGCAAGGCCAACCGGGCTCGCTGGTGCTCGATGGCGACCTGCGGCAACCGCATGAAGGCCAGGCGCCACTACGAACGCACCCGAGGTTCCGCCCCTCCCGGCAGAACGAGTGGTCAGTGAGCGGACCCGCCCGCCACTGGCCCGCAGAGGTACAGTCCGGCGCGAGACCGCACCGCAGGAGGAGGCAACGTGGCCACTGGATACGACGTCGTCGGCAGCGGGGAACACACGGTCATCGCCGTGCACGGCTGGTTCGGTTCCGCGCGTGCCTGGCAGCCGCTGATCCCCCATCTCGACCCGACCGCGTTCCGCTACGTGTTCGTGAACCTGCGCGGTTACGGCGACCGCCGCGGCGAACCGGGCGAGCACACCCTCGCCGAGGCGGCGTCCGACGTGCGCGCCGTGGCCGACGCGGTGTCGGCGGAGCGGTTCTCCCTGGTGGGCCATTCGATGGGCGGCTCCGTCATGCAGCGCGTGCTCGCCGACGCGCCCGAGCGGGTGCGCTCGCTCGTCGGCATCTCGCCCGTCCCGGCCTCGGGCGTTCCGTTCGACGACGACGGCTGGGCGCTGTTCTCGGGCGCGGCGACCGACCCGGAGAAGCGCCGCGCGATCGTCGACCTCACCACGGGCAACCGGCTGACGGGCGTGTGGCTGGACGCGATGGTCCGCCATTCCCTGGAGCACTCCGACGAGCGGGCGTTCGCCGACTACCTGCTCGCCTGGGCGAAGACCGACTTCCACGCCGACATCGAGGGCGACCCGACACCGGTGAAGGTCATCGTCGGCGAACACGATCCGGCGCTCGGCGAAGCCACCATGCGGCAGACGTTCACCCGGTGGTACCCGAACTGCACCGTGGACGTGCTGGCCAACTGCGGGCACTACGCCATCGACGAGACACCGGTGGCTCTCGCGACGAGTCTGGAAACCTTCCTGCGCGAGGCGCCGTAGGCACGCGCGGCACCGAAGCCGGTCAGGGCCGCACCAGCACCTTGACCGCGCCCGCGGCGGGATCGGCGACCGTGCGCAGGGCCTGCTCGACCTGCTCCAGACCGAACTCGTGGGTCATGATCCGTGCCGGAACGAGCGTGCCGACGGCGAACGCCCGCACCGCGTGCACCCACGCCCGCGGCGGTGCGCCGAACACGGTGTGCAGCGTGATCTGGTCGGTGACGAGGTCGCGGGTGCCGAGTACGTCGTGCTCGCCGGGAATGCCGGTGAGCACGACTCGGCCACCCCGCCGGGCCAGGCGCACGGCCGTCGCGGCGGTGCCGGTGTGCCCGGCCGCCTCCACGACGGCGTCGAACCGTCCGGCCAGCGTCTCACCCTCGTCGGGAAGGACGAGACGGCTCGCTCCACACGCGAGGGCGAGCTCGGACCGGCCGAGCTCCGGGTGCACGACGACGAGTTCGGCGGGACTGTGGGCCCGCACCAGCTGCGTGGCGAGCAACCCGAGCGTCCCACCGCCGACCACGGCGACCCGATCGCCCTGCCGCACGTCGAGCCTCAGGCACGCCTCCGCCACGCACGCGGCCGGTTCCAGCCCCGCTGCCGAGCGCAGATCGGCACCCGCCGGAAGGACGTGCAGCAGCCTCGCCGGGACGCAAAGCCAGTCCGCCCACGCGCCGTCGCGGGTGAACCCCGTTTCGTCGTAGGCGCCGTGACAGACGGTGGGCTCGCCCCGCCGGCAGGCGGGGCAGCGTTGGCAGGACCGGAATCCCTCCCCCACCACGGAGCGGCCGACGAGTGCACCGTCCACACCGGACCCGACGGCGACGACCGTGCCCGACCACTCGTGCCCGGGCACGACCGGATACCGGGCGTACGCCGCGGGTCGGGAACCCGTGAACAGCTCCACGTCCGAACCGCAGATGCCCGCGTAGGCCACACGCACCAGAGCCTCCCCGGCCGCGGGCCGAGGGCGCGGTGTCGTGACGATGCTCAGCTCTCCCGGCTGTTCGAGCCGCACGGCACGATACGTCGCCCCGGCCTCCTCGCCGGTGTCCGGACCGGTGCCCCTGGTCATCGCGAACTCCTTCGTCGGCCGTCCCGTCCGCTCCGGCTGCACGTCCTCGGTCATCCCGCGAACGCCGCGGTGGGCAGACCGGCGATGCCCGGGCGGCAGTGGAACAGCGCTCCGGCGGTCGGCTGCGCGTCCTGGGCGATCCCCTGCCGCGAGGTGGTGATGTAGAGGTCGGTGAGGTCCGGGCCGCCGAACGCGCACGCGGTCACCTGGGACGGCCCCACGTCGATCACCTCGTCCAGCACGCCCTCGGGCGTGTACCGGTGCACAGCGCCGCCGCCCCACAACGCCACCCACAGGCCGCCGTCGACGTCGAGCGCCAAGCCGTCGGGCACACCGTGTTCGGCCGCGACGTGCACGACGGTGCGCCGGGCGGAGAAGCGCCCCGTGCCGGGGTCGACGTCGAACGCGTCGACGCGCCGGGTCGGCGAGTCGATGTAGTACACGGTGTCGCCGTCGGCGTTCCACGCGATGCCGTTCGACACGGTCACTCCGGTGAGCACCGTGCGCGTGGTGCCGTCGGGGTCGAGCCGGTACAGGCTGCCGCGCCCCGGGGTTTCGTCGTAGGCCATCGAGCCGCAGTAGAACCGCCCCTGCCGGTCGCAGCCGCCGTCGTTCATCCGCACCGACTCGTCGTCCCACAGGGGTTCCAGCGTCGTCACCTCCGCGGTCTCCGGGTCGGTGAGGGCGAAGCCGCGCTCCACCGCGACGACGAGCCCGCCCCCGACCCGAGGTCGCACGGCGGCGGCCACTGTGGACACCCGCTGCCGTGACACGGCCAACTCACCCGGAGCCCAGCCGAGCACGTCACCGCGCAGCAGGTCCACCCAGCGAAGCCGAGCCGCACCGCTGTCCCACACGGGACCTTCGCCGTGGTCGGTACAGACGTCGGTCACCTGCTCCGCGCGCGGCACCGCCACACCTCCGTGAACTCGACCGACTCGACTGACTCCACGACCATCCGACGGTCCTCCTCCGGCACCTCGGCCACCAGGCACGATGCCAGTGTTAGCGCTAACATCCCAGTGGTCAAGCCGACGTCGTTCTCCCGCCACCGGTTCCTTGCCCGCTTCGAGTCCTCGATGTGATCGCTCACCATGCCCATCCCGCCGCCCTCGCCGCGGCACCTGTGCGACACGGTGCCGGACATCCAGCGGTAGCGTCGGGTCGAAACCGATATTCCGGAGGTAGGAATGGCGAGGAACGCACCGGCCGCACCGGGGCACACGCAGCGGCCCGCGGTGATGGCCGACGTGGCCCGGCTGGCCGGAGTGTCCCAGCAGACGGTGTCGCGCGTGCTCAACCACCACCCGTCCGTTTCCCCCGGAACGCGCACGCGCGTCCTCGCGGCCATCGAGGAACTCGGCTACCGCCCCAACTCCGCCGCCCGCGCACTCGCCTCCAAGCGCACGAAGGTCATCGGCGTGGTCGGCTTCGACGCCTCCCTCTACGGTCCCGCCAGCACGCTCGCCGGCCTGGAGCAGGCCGCCCACAGCGCGGGCTACTTCGTGAGCGTGGCCAGCATGCGGGCGCCGGACGGCGACGCCGTGCAGCAGGCGCTGCGACGACTGACCAGCCAGTCCGTGGAAGGCGTCGTGGTGATCGCGCCCCAGCGGGCGACCGTCGACGCCCTCGCCGACGCACCCGCCGATCTACCCCTCGTCGTCGTGGAGGGCGGCGACGGCAACGGCCGCCCGGTGGTGTGCGTCGACCAGGTGGCCGGAGCCCGCCTCGCGACGCGCCACCTGCTCGACCAGGGGGCGCCCACCGTGTGGCACGTCGCCGGGCCGGACGGGTGGCTGGAGGCGCAGAACCGGATCACCGGCTGGCGCGAGGAGCTGCGCGACGCGGGCGCCGAGGCCCCGGAGCCGCTGCGCGGCGACTGGAGTCCGGCGTCGGGCTACTCGGCGGGACAGCTCCTGGCCGAGCGTTCCGACGTGCGCGCGGTGTTCGTGGCCAACGACCAGATGGCGCTGGGCGTGCTGCGCGCCTTCCACGAGCACGGGGTGTCCGTGCCCGACGACGTCCTCGTGGCCGGGTTCGACGACGTCCCGGAGTCGGCCTACTTCACTCCCCCGCTGACCACGGTGCGCCAGGACTTCGACGCGGTGGGACGCCGCAGCATCGACCTGCTGCTGGAGCTCATCGACACCGCCGCCGAGAACGCCTCGGGCAGGACGACGACGGTGGCTCCGGAGCTCGTCGTGCGGCAGAGCAGCGTCGGACGCCGACGTCGTCGCACGAGTCGCCGCAAAAGTGAGCGCTAACATACGGCGGCTTCCGCATCACGTCAAGCAAGAACAGCACTGGGAAAAGGCGCCTTGACGGTCCCCATGTGAGCGTTCACACTGATCGCGTCGGTGACGCAGCTCACCCCGCGGCGGAGTACTCGCGCCCGGTCCCGGCTCGCGACGCGATCAGGAGGAGGAGCAGTGCTCAGGAAGTTGGTGGCCGCGGCAGCCGCGGTGTCCCTGTTCGGCGCCCTCACGGCCTGCGGTTCCGGCGATTCCTCCGGCGCGGCCGACGACACCATCACCATGGGCTTCGCCCAGGTCGGCGCCGAGAGCGGCTGGCGCACGGCGAACACGAAGTCGGTGCAGGAGGCGGCGGAACGGGCCGGGATCGAGCTCAAGTTCTCCGACGCCCAGCAGAAGCAGGAGAACCAGATCAAGGCCATTCGGTCGTTCGTGCAGCAGCGCGTCGACGTCATCGCGTTCAGTCCGGTGGTCGAGACCGGCTGGGACACGGTGCTGCTGGAGGCCCAGCGCGCCGGTATCCCGGTGATCCTCACCGACCGCTCCATCGACTCCGACGACACGTCGCTGTACGAGACGTTCCTCGGCTCGGACTTCGTGGAGGAGGGCCGCAAGGCGGGTGCGTGGCTCGTCGAGGAGTCGCAGGGCGAGTCGAGTGTGAACGTCGTCGAGCTGGAGGGCACCACGGGCGCCGCGCCCGCGATCGACCGGCACACCGGCTTCGCCGAGGCGATCGCCGGCTCGAACATCGAGATCATCGCCTCGCAGACCGGCGACTTCACGCGCTCCGGCGGCAAGCAGGTGATGGAGGCGTTCCTCAAGGCGCACGACGACATCGACGTGGTCTACTCCCACAACGACGACATGGGCCTGGGCGCGATCGAGGCCATCGAGGCCGCGGGCCTGACCCCCGGCGAGGACATCAAGATCATCACGGTGGACGCCGTGAAGGACGGCATGCAGGCGCTGGCGGACGGCCGGATCAACTTCATCGTGGAGTGCAACCCCCTGCTCGGCGACCAGCTCATGGAGTTGGCGAAGAAGGTCGTCGCGGGCGAGGAGGTCCCCGAGCGCGTCGTCGTCGAGGAGACGACCTTCACCCAGGAGCAGGCCGCCGAGGTGTTGCCCGACCGGAAGTACTGAGCACATCCGCTCGGCGGAGCGCCTCCCCGTGGACGTGCGGGGCGGCGCCCCGCTTCCCGAGGACGAAGGCACACCATGACCGAGGCTTCGAGAACGTCTTCTCCCCGATCCGCCGACCCGGTCGTCGACATGCGCGGCATCACCGTCCGCTTCCCCGGTGTGACCGCCCTGCAGGACGTCGACTTCCGGCTGTTCCCCGGCGAGGTCCACGCCCTGATGGGCGAGAACGGCGCGGGGAAATCCACGCTGATCAAGGCGTTGACCGGCGCACAGCCCGTCGACGCGGGCGTCGTCCGGCTCGGGGGCGAGCGCGTCTCCTTCGCGGGTCCCGGCGAGGCGCAGGAGGCGGGGATCAGCACCGTGTACCAGGAAGTCCCCCTGTGTCCGAACCTGACGGTCGCCGAGAACATCCTGCTCGGCCGCGAACCCCGCCGACGCGGGGCGATCGACGTCCGCGCGGTGCGCGCCCGCGCCGGGGAACTGCTGCACCGCATCGGCCTGCACGTCGATCCCGACTCGGCGTTGGGGAGCCACCCCGTCGCGGTGCAACAACTCGTCGCCATCGCCCGGGCCGTGGCGGTGAACGTGCGCGTGCTGGTGCTCGACGAACCGACGTCCAGTCTGGACGCCGACGAGGTCGCCGAGCTCTTCCGCATCGTGCGGGTCCTGCGGGACGACGGTGTGGCCGTCCTCTTCGTGTCGCACTTCCTGGACCAGGTGTACGAGATCTCCGACCGGATGACGGTCCTGCGCAACGGCACGCTGGTCGGCGAGTACGCGACCGCGGAACTCGACCGGCTCGGCCTGGTCTCGGCGATGCTGGGACGCGAACTGGGCACCCTGGAACGTCTCGAACAACGGACGGAGCAGCGGGACCGTCCCGACCCGGCCGCGCCGGTGCTGCTCCGCACGAGGGGACTCGGCCGCAAGGGCGCGATCGAGCCGTTCGACCTGGAGATCCGGGCGGGCGAAGTGGTGGGTGTGGCCGGGCTCCTCGGGTCGGGGCGCACCGAGCTCGCCCGCTTGCTGTTCGGTGCGGACCGCGCGGACACCGGTCACGTGGAACTCGACGGACGCCGGGTGACACTGCGTTCCCCCCGGGCCGCGATCGCGCACGGGATCGGGTTCTGCTCCGAGGACCGCAAGGGCGAGGGCCTCGTGGCGGACCTGTCGGTGAGGGACAACCTCGTGCTCGCGCTGCAGGCCGCGCGCGGCTGGGCGAGGCCGGTTCCGCGCCGGGTCGCCGACGAGCTCGTCGAGAGGTACGTGGCCCTGCTCGACATCCGCCCCGCCACCCCGGACGCGCTGGTCGGCACGCTGTCCGGTGGCAACCAGCAGAAGGTGCTGCTGGCCCGCTGGCTCGTCACCGAACCCCGCCTGCTCATCCTCGACGAGCCGACCCGGGGCGTCGACGTCGGCGCCAAGGCGCAGATCCAGAAGCTCGTCGCCGACCTGGCCGCCGAGGGGTTGGCGATCCTCTTCATCTCGGCGGAGCTCGACGAGGTCGTGCGCCTGGCCGACCGGGTGGTGGTGCTGCGCGACCGGCGCGCGATCGCGCAACTGCGCAATCCGGGGGTCACCGTGGACGAGGTCCTCGACGTGATCGCCCGCCAGGGTCCCGCTCCGGAGAGGGCTGCCTCATGACGAATCGCGGCGTCGGGGTCGGCGCCCGGCTGCGGCGGAGCACACTCACGTGGCCGCTGCTGGCGCTCGTGGCGTTGCTCGTCGTCAACGTGGTGGTCACGCCGTCGTTCCTCGACGTCCGGCTGCAGAACGGGCACCTGTACGGCAGCGTCGTCGACATCCTCAGAAACGGCGCCCCGACGTTGCTGATCTCGCTGGGCATGACGCTCGTCATCGCGACCCGCGGCATCGACCTGTCGGTGGGGGCCGTGGCCGCCATCGCGGGCGCGGTCGCGTGCACCTCCATCGCCGGCGCGGGCGATCCGGCGAGTCCGTCCACGGCGTTCGTCGCCATGGGACTCGCGCTCGGCCTGTGCGTCGTACTCGGTGCGTGGAACGGGTTCCTCGTGTCGGTGCTGGGGATCCAGCCCATCATCGCGACGCTCGTGCTGATGACGGCGGGCCGGGGCATCGCGATGCTCATCACCGACGGGCAGATCGTGACCGTCAACAACAGTACCTACGCCGCCGTCGGCGCCGGTTTCGTCCTGCTCCCCCTGGCGATCCTGATCAGCCTCGCGGTGTTCGTCCTCGTCGCGTTCCTGACCAGGAGGACGGCGCTCGGGATGCTCATCGAGGCGGTCGGCGTCAACCCCACCGCGAGCCGGCTCGCGGGCGTGCGGTCCCGCACGATCGTGTGGACGGTGTACGTGTTCGCGGCCCTGTGCGCGGGCGTGGCCGGACTGATGATCAGCGCCGACGTGAGCGCGGCGGACGCCAACAACGCGGGACTGTGGATCGAGCTCGACGCCATCCTGGCGGTCGTCCTCGGCGGCACGGCGCTGTCGGGCGGCCGCTACTCGCTCACCGGCACCCTCGTCGGCGCATTGTTGATCCAGACCCTGACGACCACGGTCTACACGATCGGCATCCCGTCCGAGGTCACGCTCGTGTTCAAGGCGCTCGTCGTGCTCGCCGTGTGCCTGGTCCAGTCGCCGAAGGCACGAGCGCTGCTGCGGCGACGCCGGACGCCGCCCCCGGCTGCCGAAGCACTCCGTGATGACGCGCCGACGGCGAAGGTGGCAAGGCCATGAGCAGCGACTCCCCCACCCGCACGGCGACGCACGCGCTCGGCAGCGTCGTGCCGTCGCGGTTCGTGCCACTCCTCGCGACGTTGTCGTTGCTGTTCGTCGCGTTCGGCGTCGGCTCGGTGCGCTACGACGGCTTCGCCACCGGGCAGGTGGTGGCGAACCTGTTCATCGACAACGCCTTCCTCGTCGTCCTCGCGGTGGGGATGACGTTCGTGATCCTCAGCGGCGGCATCGACCTGTCCGTGGGCGCCGTCGTGGCACTGTCCACCATGGTCACCGCGTCGACACTGCGTGCGGGCTGGCCCGCGCCGCTGGTGATCGTCGCCGTCCTGGTACTGGGCGCCGGGCTCGGGCTGCTCATGGGACTGGTGATCCACCACTTCGACATCCAGCCGTTCGTGGTGACCCTCGGCGGCATGTTCCTCGCCCGGGGTCTGTGCTTCCTCATCGACGTGGAGTCGATCTCCATCAAGGACGGCACGTTCCGCGACCTCGCCACGGGCGTGCTGGAGCTCCCGGGTGGCGTGCGCATCACCTACGGCGTGGTGGTGGCCCTGCTGGTCGTGGCCGTGGCGGCGTACGTCCTGCACCGCACCCGGTTCGGCCGCACCGTGTACGCCGTGGGAGGCAGCGAGCACTCGGCGCGGCTGATGGGCCTGGAGACCGGCCGGGTGAAGGTGGGCGTCTACGTGATCAGCGGGCTCTGTTCCGCACTGGGCGGACTGCTGTTCGCGCTGTACATGCTCTCCGGATACGGCCTGCACGCCGTCGGCATGGAACTCGACGCGATCGCCGCCGTGGTGATCGGCGGCACCGTGCTGTCCGGCGGGTCGGGCTACGTGGTCGGGTCCGTCCTCGGGGTCCTCGTGCTCGGTACCATCCAGACGATCATCTCGTTCGAGGGCACGCTCTCCTCGTGGTGGACGAAGATCGTGGTGGGCGTGTTGCTGCTCGTGTTCATCGTCATGCAGCGCGTCCTCGTCCGGCGGCAACGCTGACTCGACGGGTGGCGATCGTCGCAGTCGCGGCTCCCGCACTCGCGACCCGAGCCGTCCTGTTCGACAGTGGAGCGTGGGTGAGGAAAGGAGTCCGGCCATGACGTCCGCTCGACCGATTCGCACGGCCGTATTGGGATTCGGGTTGTCCGGCAGGGTGTTCCACGCGCCCTTCCTCGCCTGCGACCCGGCGTACTCCCTCGACGTCGTGGTCACCCGCGACGAGCATCGCGCGGCCCAGGCCCGCAGCGCCCACCCCGGCGTGACGGTGCTGCCCGGCGCCGACGCCGTGTTCGCCCAGGCGGACGAACTGGATCTCGTGGTCGTCGGCACGCCTCCGGCGACGCACGTCGAGCTCGCGACACGGGCTCTCGACGCCGGTCTGCACGTCGTGGTGGACAAGCCGTTCACCACCACCCGAGCGCAGGGCGAGGCCCTCGTCGAGCACGCCCAGCGGGCGGGGCGGTTGCTCACGGTGTTCCAGAACCGGCGGTGGGACGGCGACTACCGCACACTGCGGCACCTGGTGACCGGCGGGGCCCTGGGCCGCGTGCACACGTTCGAGTCACGGTTCGAGTCGTGGAAGCCGCACGGCCCTCGCGCCTGGAAGGCGCACACGCCGATCTCGCAGGGTGGGGGCATCGTCTTCGACCTCGGCAGCCACCTGATCGACCAGGCGCTCCAGCTGTTCGGCCCGGTGGAGTCGCTGTGGGCCGACATCGCCGTCCGCACACCGCACTCCTCCGGGGTGGCCGACGACGACGCACTCGTGGTGTTGCGCCACCGCGACGGAGTCCGGTCGCAGATCGTCCTCTCGTCTCTCGCGGCGCTTCCGGGACCGCGCTTCCACGTCCTCGGTTCGTCGGCCGCGTACACGAAGTGGGGCTTCGATCCGCAGGAGAACGCCTTGCGTGATGGCGCACTGCCCACCGACGACGGCTTCGGGCGCGAACCGCGGGACCGCTGGGGCGTGCTGGGCGTGGGCGACGACGTGCGGCGGGTCGAGACCGAGCCCGGCGACTACGGCGAGTTCTACCGGCTGCTGGCGCGCGCGGTGCGCGGTGAGGGAGAGCTGCCCGTCGACCCGCACGACGCCGTCGCGGTGCTCGACGTCATCGAGCGCATCCACCGCACCGCCCGCCTCTGACATCGTGTCCGCGCCCCACGCACGCGTGTTCGCACTTCCCGCACGGCATGGCCGCTGTGACGACACCGACGACTGGCCGCCTTGACGACAAGCTTTGGTTAGGCAAACCTAACACTATGATCGCTGCGCGCCGTCGGCGTCGCCTCTCCGGCGCCCTCCTCGCCGTCGCCCTGCTCGTGCTGACCGCCTGCTCCGGCACGACCACCACGGACGAGTCCGGTCCGCCGGCCGTGCAGCCCGAGGCGGGAGCACTGCCCGTCACGATCGACCACCGGTACGGCTCCACGACGATCACCGACCCGCCGAGCAAGGTCGTCAGCGTCGGCTACACCGACCACGACGCCCTCCTCGCCCTCGGCGTGACCCCGACGGCGACCACCCGCTGGTTCGGCGACTATCCGGGCGCGGTCGGCCCCTGGGCGCGGCAGGCACTCGGTGACGACCCCGTTCCCACGGTGCTCGACGACACCAACGGCATCCAGTTCGAGAAGATCGCCGCACTGGAACCGGACCTGATCGTGGGCCTGTACTCCGACCTCACGCGCGAGGAGTACGACACGCTCTCCGAGATCGCGCCCACGATCGCGCCCCCACCGGACCAACCCGACTTCGGCACCCCGTGGCGCGACGTGACCACGACCGTCGGCCGCGCCGTGGGCAAGCCCGCCGAGGCGCGGCGCCTCGTCGAGGGCGTCGACCAGCGGTTGGCCGAGATTCGCGCCGACCACCCCGAGTTCGCGAACGCCACGGCCGTCGTGGCGACACTGTCCGAGGGCTACTTCCTCTTCGGCGGCGACGATCCCCGTTCACAGCTGCTGGCCGACGTCGGCCTCCGGCTGCTGCCCGAGCTCGACACGCTCGTGGGCGACCGGTTCGGCGCGAGCATCGGCACCGAGAACGCCGACGTGCTCGACACCGACGTCGTCGTGTGGCTCACCGACGACGGTGGCGCGGAGCTGCGTCGCGACCCGCTCTACAGCACCCTGCGGACCGCGAAGGAGAAGCGGGAGGTGTTCGTGAACAACAACGACGACTTCGGCAACGCCTTCTCCCAGGTGTCCGTGTTGAGTGTTCCGTACGTGCTCGACCGGCTCGTCCCGCAGGTGGAGGCGGCCGTGGACGGCGATCCGTCCACCACCGGCTGAGCCGCGCCGCGTGCGAGGATGCGGCCGTGACTTCGACGACTTCGACGACTCCGACGACTGCACCGACTCCACCGGCCTACCTGGCCGACTCGACGCGCTACGACTCCATGCCCTACCGGCGTTGCGGCCGCACCGGGCTGACGCTCCCCGCGATCTCGCTCGGCCTGTGGCACAACTTCGGCGACGACCGCCCGCTGCAGACGCAGCGCGCCATCCTGCGCCGCGCGTTCGATCTCGGGATCACGCACTTCGACCTCGCGAACAACTACGGCCCTCCGTACGGTTCGGCGGAGGAGAACTTCGGTTGCGTGCTCGCCACCGACTTCCGCGGCCACCGCGACGAGATGATCATCTCGACCAAGGCGGGGTACGACATGTGGCCGGGGCCGTACGGCGAAGGCGGGTCGCGCAAGTACCTGCTGGCGAGCCTGGACGCCAGCCTCGCGCGGCTGGGTCTGGACTATGTGGACATCTTCTACTCGCACCGGTTCGACCCGGACACACCGCTCGAGGAGACGATGGGCGCCCTCGACAGCGCGGTGCGGCAGGGCAAGGCGCTCTACGTCGGCATCTCCTCGTACTCGGCGCAGAAGACGGCCGAGGCCGCGGCGATCCTGAAGGACCTGGGTACCCCGTTGCGCATCCACCAGCCGTCGTACTCGATGTTCAACCGCTGGATCGAGGACGGGCTGCTGGACGTGCTGGAGCATGAGGGGGTCGGCTGCATCGGCTTCTCGCCGCTGGCTCAGGGCCTGCTCACCGACCGCTACCTGCGGGGCATTCCGGAGGGTTCGCGGGCGAGCCGGGACAGCTCGCTGCCGGGCGAGTTCCTGTCCGAGGACAACCTCGCCAAGGTGCGCGCGCTGGGTGAGATCGCGGCCCGGCGCGGGCAGTCGCTGGCCCAGCTGGCCATCGCGTGGAGCCTGCGGGACCCGCGCATGACCTCGGTGGTGCTGGGCGCGAGCAGCGTCGAGCAACTGGAGTCCAACGTGGCCGCGCTCGACAATCTGGCGTTCACCCGGGAGGAACTCGACGAGATCGACCGCTACGCCACCGAGTCGGGCATCGACCTCTGGGCGGCCTCCAGCGCCCACTAGCGACCTGCGACCCCGATCGGCGACCGGCCGGGCAGCACCGGAACTGCCCGGCCGACCCCGACCGGACATTAAGTCAAGCGCTTGACTTAGAGCATCGAGGCGCGGTTCACTGACCGGGTACAGGTCGCTACGGAGAGGACTCGCATCGTGGCCGACAGTGAATCCGTGTTGGACTACCCGCTCCCGAATCCCACGCCGTTGGAGCCGCCCGCCGAGTGGACGCGGTTGCGACAGGAATGCCCGGTCGCCAAGGTCAGACTCCCGAGCGGCGACGAAGCAGCGCTGGTCACACGCTACGACGACGTCAAGAAGGTCCTGGCCGACCCGCGGTTCACGCGTCAGCTCGACACGGGCGCGGGCGCCGCGCGCATCGCGGCGAACGAGTCCGGCGGGGTGTTCAACAGTTCGATGTCGTCCACCATCCCGCAGTCCGGCCCAGGACACCGACGCTGGCGCACCCGGGTCGGTCGCTGGTTCACCGCCAAGCGGATGGCCGCCCTGCGGCCCCGCATCGAGGCGATGGCCGACCGGCTCGTCGACGACATGGTCGAGCGGGGCCGGCCCGCCGACCTCAAGGCGAGCCTCGGCTTCCCGCTGCCGGTGTGGGTGATCTGCGACCTCCTCGGCGTGCCGGACGACGACCGCGACCGCTTCTCCTACTGGTCCGACACCCTGCTGAACCTCACGAAGTACGACCAGTCCGAGATCGACGCCGCGCAGACCGAGTTCGTGAAGTACATGAGCGCCCACGTGGCCGCCCGCCGGGCCGACCCCGGTGAGGACCTGCTGAGCTCGCTCATCACCGAGGACGTCGAGGACCCGATGCCCGACGCCGAACTCGTCGCCACGGGCCGCGGACTGCTCGTCGCGGGCCACGAGACCACCGCCAACATGATCAGCAAGATGGTCGGCATGCTGCTGGCCGACCGGCGGCGTTGGGAACAGCTCGTGGCCGACCCGGCTCTCGTGCGCACCGCCGTGGAGGAGTCGCTGCGGTTCGACGCCAATCCCGGCATCGGGCTCCCTCGCTTCATCAGCGAGGACGTCGAGCTCTCGGGCACCACCGTGCCGAGCGGCACCACGGTGATGTGCAACATGGGCGCCGCCAACCGCGACGAGACCGCGTTCACCGACGCGGACCGGATGGACCTCTCACGCAGCCCCAACCCGCATCTGACCTTCGGCTCGGGCGCGCATTCCTGCCTGGGCCAGGCCCTCGCGAGGACGGAGTTGCAGACCACCCTGGACGTGTTGCTCCGCCGCCTTCCCACGTTGGAGCTCGCCGTCGAGCCGTCCGCCCTGGAACGCGTGGAGGGCCTCGTCGTGGGAGGGTTGGCCACGCTTCCCGTGCGTTGGTGATGATTCCTCCATGGCAGTGAGGACGATCCGGAGCGAACGGGCGAACGCCACCCGTCGACGCATCCTGGACACCGCGGAACGCCTGTTCGCCGAACACGGCGTCACCGCGGTCTCCAACCGGCAGATCAGCGAGGCGGCAGGCCAGGGCAACAACACGGCGGTCGGGTATCACTTCGGGACGAAGGTCGATCTCGTCCGCGCGATCGTGCGCAGGCACAACGAACAGATCGAGCGGCGGCGGCTCGACATGGTCGAGCGGGCCGCGGGCTCCAGCGATCCGCGCGACTGGGTCGCGTGCCTGGTGCACCCGCTCGCCGAGCACCTCGCCGAATCGGGCAGTCCCACCTGGTTCGCGCGCTTCGGCGCGCAGGTGACGACCGACCCGTCGCTGCGGCCGATCATGTACGAGGAGACGCTGAGCTCCCCCTCACTGCTGCACATCCTCGAACAACTCCACCACTGCCTTCCCGAGCTCCCGGTCGAGGTCCGGCTGGAGCGCGGCGACATGACGCGGCAGTTGATCGTGCACATGCTCGCCGAACGGGAACGGGCGTTGGCGGAGTTGACCACCACTCCCCGAGCCAGCTGGTGCGACGCCGCGACCGGCCTGGTCGACGCCATCGTGGGGTTGTGGTCGGCACCCGCCACTCCCCGGCGACGACCCGATGACACCGACACCCCGGAGGTTTGACGTGAAGATCAGCGTGGACGAGGACAAGTGCTGCGGTGCGGGCCAGTGCGTGCTGCTCGCACCGGAGGTCTTCGACCAGCGTGAGGACGACGGCATCGTCGTGCTGCTCGACGCCGAGCCCGGCGCGGAACTCCATGCCGTGACACGGGAAGCGGCCAGTGTCTGCCCCGCCGCGGCGATCACCGTGACGGAAGGATGAGCACGCCCTCGCACGTGGTCGTGGTCGGGGCGTCGGCGGGAGGACTGTCGACGGCCGAGGCGTTGCGACGGCAGGGCTTCACGGGCCGACTCACGATCGTCGGAGCCGAACCGCACCCGCCTTACGACCGGCCTCCGCTGTCGAAGCAGGTCCTGGCCGGGGTGTGGGAGCCCGAGCGGGCGCGGCTGCGCACCGAACCGGATCTGTCCGCAGTGGACGCTCAGTGGTGTCTCGGCGACCCCGCCGTCGCCTTCGATGCCGCCACGCGGTCCGTGCGCACCCGCTCCGGCACGACGGTGAGCGGCGACGCCGTCGTGCTCGCCACGGGAGCCGCCCCGCTCCGGCTCCCGGGCAGCCCCGACCTCGCCGGCGTGCACGTGCTCCGCACGCTCGACGACGCGCTCGGCTTGCGCGCGGCGCTGACCGAGGGACGACGGCTCGTCGTGGTCGGCGAGGGCGTGCTGGGCGCGGAGGTGGCGGCGACCGCCCGCACGCTCGCAATGTCCGTCACCCTGGTGGGCCCGCAACCGCGGCCGCTCGCCGCCCAGCTCGGCCCCCTGGTGTCCGGGCTGCTCGCCGACCTGCATCGCGAACACGGTGTCGAGCTCGCCCTCGGACACGCCGTCGACGGCCTCGTCGGACGGCACGGCCGGGTCACGGGAGTGCGGCTCGACGGCGGCCGGGTGCTGCCCGCCGACGTCGTCGTCGTGGCGATCGGGGCCGCGCCCGCGACGGCGTGGCTCCAGGGCAGCGGCGTGCCGGTCGACGACGGTGTCGTGTGCGACTCGCGGTGCCGGGCGGCCGACGGTGTCTACGCGGTCGGCGACGTCGCCCGCTGGCACCACCCGGGCCTGGGGACCTCCGTCCGGCTGGAGAACCGCACCAACGCCACGGAAGCTGCCCAGGTGGTGGCGGCGAACGTGCTCGGAGAGGACCGCGCGTACGCGCCGGTGCCCCACTACTGGACCGACCAGTTCGACACCAAGATCCAGGTCTTCGGGCTGCCCTCGGCGACCGACGAGATCACCGTGGTGGACGGCGACCCCGCCGACCGGCGGTTCGTGGTCCGGTGCACCCGGGACGGCCGGGTCACCGGGGTCATCGGATGGCGGATGCCCAAACAGACCCGGTTGCGCCGCGGCGAGGTGGCCGACGCCCTCGCCGTGGTGCCCACGGTCTGAGGACGCGACACGAGAGAAGGTCACTGTGACGAACACCGAGGCGGCCGCCGACACGGCCGTCGCCGAGTACCCCATGGCCCGCGCGCAGGGTTGCCCGTTCGACCCACCGCCGCGGCTGAAGGAGCTGCAGGAGCAGACGAGACTGACGAGGGTACGGCTGTGGGACGGCAGCACACCGTGGCTCGTCACCCGCTACGCCGACCAGCGCGCGCTGATGGCCGATCCCCGCATGAGCTCCGACGTCACGAGACCCGGCTACCCGAGCCCGGCGGCCCGGGTCGAGGGCGGCGGTTCGTCGGTCAGCTTCATCCTCATGGACGACCCGGAGCACGCGCGGTTGCGGCGGATGGTGACGGCGCCGTTCACGGTGCGCCGGGTACGGGCGATGCGCCCTCGCATCCAGGCCATCGTCGACCAGCTGATCGACGATCTGCTCGCGGGCCCGAAGCCGGTCGATCTCGTGGAGGCGTTCGCCCTGCCGGTGCCGTCGCTGGTGATCTGCGAGCTGCTCGGCGTCCCGTACTCCGACCACGACTTCTTCCAGAACCACAGCAAGGTGATCATCAAGCGCACCTCCACCCAGGAGGAGCGCATGGCCGCTCTCGGCGAGCTCGCCGCCTACCTCCACCGGTTGCTGGGCGACAAGCTCGCCGAGCCGACCGACGACCTGCTGTCCGGGCTCGCGGAGCGGGTGCGCGCGGGCGAACTCGCCCACGAGGACGCGGCGCGCATGGGCGTGCTGCTCCTCATCGCGGGACACGAGACGACCGCGAACATGATCGCGCTGGGCACGGCGGCCCTGCTGGAGCACCCGGACCAGCTCGCTCTGCTGCGCGATGCCGACGATCCCGCCGTCATCGACTCGGCGGTGGAGGAACTGCTGCGCTACCTCCACATCACCCACAACGGCCGACGTCGGGTCGCGCTCGACGACATCGAGTTCGCGGGGCAGGTCATCCGCGCCGGCGACGGTGTGGTCTTCCCGAACGACATCGCCAACCGCGACCCGGAGGCCTTTCCCGCCCCGGACCGGCTCGACCTGCGGCGCGACGCCCGCCACCACGTGGCGTTCGGCTTCGGGGTGCACCAGTGCCTCGGTCAGCCGCTGGCGCGCCTGGAGCTGAGCGTCGTCTACGGCACCCTCTACCGGCGCATCCCCACCCTGCGGCTCGC
Organism: Saccharomonospora azurea NA-128; assembly: GCF_000231055.2. GTDB lineage: Bacteria > Actinomycetota > Actinomycetes > Mycobacteriales > Pseudonocardiaceae > Saccharomonospora > Saccharomonospora azurea. The sequence continues at coordinate 1,004,803 of NZ_CM001466.1, forward strand.
CACGGAGCTGGACTCGGTGCCGTTCAAGCACGACGGCTCCGTGTACGGCGTGTACGAGCTGCCCGTGACCTGGTGACCGAAAGGACCACGATGAAGATCACGATCGACCAGGACAAGTGTGTCGCGTCGGGACAGTGTGTCGTCGCCGCCGAGCAGGTCTTCGACCAGCGCGACGAGGACGGCGTCGTGGTGCTGCTCGACGCGGAGCCGTCGGCGGAGCACGCCGCCGACGTCCGGCACGCGGCGTCGGTGTGTCCCGCGCTGGCCATCCACGTCGAGGAGTAGACGCCCCTACCGCAGCGCCGTCCCGGCGGAGCCGACCAGGTCGAGCTCGGCCCGGGTCGGCAGTCCTTCCCAGTCGCCGCGCGTGGCGACGGCGAACGCGCCGCACGCGGTGCCGCGGTCGAGGCGCTCCGCCAGGCCGACGCCGACGGGACGCGGTTGCGGTCGCGGTATCTTGTCGGGTGCGACGGTGGCCGCAGCACGGTGCGCAAGGTCCTGGGTGTCGGTTTTCCCGGTGAACCGGCCCGTCGAGCCACCCCGAGAGGTAGCCGGCGGTGAAGGCGTCGCCCGCACCCACCGAGTCCACGACGGGCACCCGGTGGGCGGGAGCGTCGAGCGTGCCGTTCTCGGTGGTGACCGCCGCGCCCTCGGCGCCGTGCTTGGTCACCACCTCGGCGACACCGTGCCGCAGCAGGTCCTCCACACCCCCGACGAGCGCGAGCTCGTCCGGCGACCCGACGACGACACGCGCCCGGCGAGCCAACGGCGTGAGGACGCCTGCGGCCTCGTCGGCCGACCACAGCCGCGACCGGAAGTTCACGTCGAGACAGACCGCGACGTCGTGCTCGGCGGCGTGGTCGCACGCTGCCGTCACGGCCTCACGTGCCGTCGGACTCAACGCCGGGGTGATCCCACTGAGGTGGACCAGGCGGGTCCCCGCCTCGATCGCGGTCGTCACGTCGGCGGGTGCGAGCCGGGAACCCGCCGAGCCCGCGCGGTAGTACTGGACCCGCGTCACGTCGGGAAGCCGCTGCTCGAACAGGACGATCCCCGTCGGCGCGTCGTCGTCCTTCCGCACCCGGGACACGTCCACCTCTTCGGCGCGCAGGGTCCGCAGCACGAGCTCACCGGGCTCGTCCCGGCCGACGCGGCCGACCCAGCGGACCCGGTGCCCGAGCCGTGACAGTCCTACCGCGACGGTCGACTCGGCCCCGGCGATGGACACGCGTGCCGTCGTGCCCAGGCGCAGCAGCCCGTCCGCCCGCATCGAGACCATCGTCTCTCCCAGCGTCACGACGTCCACGACGACCCACTCCCGTCCCGGGCCGCCGCCACGAACGCCGCCGCCCGCTCGCGCAAGGCCGCGGTGTCTCCGCCGTGCGGCGCGTCACCGGTGAGCGGGCTCCCGACCCCGACCGCGCACGCACCCGCCGCGACGTACCGCGGCACGTCGGGTAGGTCCACACCTCCCACCGGCACCAGCGGGACGTCGGGGAACGGGTCGCGCAGCGCCCGCACGTGGGCCGGCCCGAGCGTGGCGGCGGGAAAGACCTTCACGGCCGCGGCTCCGGCGTCGCGGGCCGCCACGACCTCGGTCGGTGTCAGGGCGCCGGCGAGCACCGGCAGGCCGAGCTCCACGGCGGTGGTCACCCCGGCACCCAGAGCGGGAGTCACGGCGAAGGCGGCCCCGGAGTCAAGGACGTGGCGCGCGTCGGCGTCCGTGAGCACGGTGCCCGCTCCCACTCCCACGTCGTCGCCGAGTTCCTCGACGACACGGCGCAACACCGCGAGGGCGTCGGCCGACGTCAACGACACTTCGAGCAGCCGCACACCCGCCTCCGCCAGCACCTCCGCCGTCCGCACGCAGGCGTCGGGATCACTGCCGCGGATGATGGCGAGCAGTCGCTGCCGCGCGAGCGCGTCGCGCAGGTTCATCGTTCCTCCTCCGTTCGAACCAGACCGTCCTCGACCGGCCCGGCGACGTCCTCGGCATCCTGAGCGGCCTCGGCCAGCAAGGCGCGCATGGCGTCGGCCGCCTCACCGGGCTCGCGGCGGCGCACCGCGTCCACCACCGCGGCGTGGCTCGGCACGGGGTCCGTCATCCCCGCCTCGTGCACGAGCGCGTCGCGCAGCGAGAGTGCGGGTTCGACGACGGAGTCGAGAGCCGACACGAGCTCGTTGTGGGTGGCCCGCAGCAGCGCGCGGTGCCAGCGCAGGTCCGCCGCCGCGGCCATCTCGGCGCTGCCGTCCACGGCGTCGGCCATGGCGGCCAACGCGGAGTCCAGCTCGGCGAGGTCGGCCTCGTCACGACGGCGGGCCGCCAGGGCTGCCGCCGCCGGTTCGACCATGTCGCGCAGCTCGCCGAGGTCGCACAGCAACCGCGCGGTCTCCCCGGCATGGGCCCGCCAGCGGATCACGTCCGTGTCGAGCAGGTTCCAGTGCGCGCGCTCGCGCACCACGGTGCCGCGCTTCTGCCGTGCTTCGATGAGCCCCTTGGCCGCGAGGACGCGCAGCGACTCACGCAACACCGTCCTGCTCACGTCGAGTTCCCGTCCGAGCGCCCCGAGGTCCAGCACCGCGCCCTGCGCGATCTCTCCGGACACGATGCGCATCCCGAGCGTGGCGACCGTCTGGCCGTGGACTCCTCGTCCTCCGTACGCCGTCACGGCGGGAAGTCTGATCGGCGGAGGCACGGGTGTCAAGATTAATTGTTATTTAATACAACCGCGGGCAGTGTCGGACCCCACCCGTAGCGTGTCGCGTGGAACCTCACCCGAAGGAGTGCGATGCGACGGATCAGCGCCTCACACCGGCGCGCCCTGCTGGGACGACGCCACCGGCTCGCGACCGACGCGGCGGCGGCCGATCTCGTGGACGTCGCCGACAGTCTCGTGGCGCTGCACAGCACCGACCCCGCCACCGTGTACCTGTCCACCTGGGCGCGGACGCGGGACCCCCGACACGCGCCGCTGCAGCATGCCCTCTACGACGACCGCCGTCTGCTCCGGCTGCTCGCCATGCGACGGACGGTGTTCGTCACCTCGCGAGCCGTCGCACCGCTCGTCCTCACCGCGTGCGCGGCGGAGGTGGCGGACCGCGAACGCCGCAAGCTGATCACGATGCTCGCCGAGAACGGGATCGAGCGTCCGGAGCGCTTCCTCACCGAGGCGCGCGACGCCGCGCTGTCCGTGCTCGACGCCCGCGACGAAATCACCGCGGCCGAACTGGCCGGGGCCGATCCGCGACTCGGCACCCCACTCGTGCTGTCCCGGGGAAAGCGCTACGAGGGGAAGCAGAACGTCGCCAGCCGGGTGCTCCTGCTGCTGTCGGCCGAGGGACTCGTCGTCCGAGGGCGACCGCGGGGGTCGTGGACCTCCCAGCAATACCGGTGGACCTCGATGCGGACGTGGCTGGGCGACGACCTGCCGACCGTGTCCGAGGCCGACGCCGAGGTGGAGCTCGCCCGCCGGTGGCTCGCCGCCTACGGTCCCGCCCTCCCGGAGGATCTCCAGTGGTGGACCGGGTGGACGAAGACGCGGACGAAACGGGCACTGACGGCCCTGCGCCCGGCCGAGGTCGAGGTGTGCGGCACGGCGGGAGTCGCCCTCGACGACACCGACGTGGACGAGCCGCGGGTGGAAGGTGTCCCGTGGGCGGCGTTGCTCCCCGCCCTCGACCCGACGTCGATGGGCTGGCGACAGCGCGACTGGTACCTCGGTGAGCACGCCGAGCGCGTGTTCGACACGAACGGCAACGCGGGTCCCACGGTGTGGTGGAACGGGCGCATCGTCGGCGGATGGACCCAGGACGGCCGCGGCGACGTCGTCTACCGGCTGCTGGAGGACGTCGGCTCGGACGCCGTCGAGGCCGTGGACGCCCTGGCCGACCGCCTCACCGCCGCGCTCGACGGCGTGCGGCTCTCCGCCCGAGGCCGGCGACTCAGCCCGCTGGAGCAGGAGATCCAGGAAAGCACCGTTTGACGACCGCACAGCCGTACGACAAGTGCGGACACGTGTACCGGAAGTGCGGACACGCGTGCGGGAGGCGCGGACACGGTGTCAGAGGAGCAGGGCCACGGCGGCGAAGATCACGGGGAGGCTCAGCAGGGTCGTCACCAGCACCGCGTCGCGGGCCAGCGTGACGCCGTGGCCGAAGCGCACGGCGTAGCCGAACACGTTCTGCGCGGCGGGTAGCGCGGCGCACACCACCACGGCCAGCAGCTCGACGCCCTCCAGACCCAGGACGAGCCCGAGTCCGAGCGCCATCAGCGGGTGCACGACGGTCTTCACCGTCACGATCGCCACGAGCGGGAGCCTGCTCTCCCGGTCGCGACCGGGCCTGCTCGCCCCGTGCAGGGAGATCCCGAACGCCAGCAGCATGGCGGGCACCGCCAGAGCGCCCAGCAGCTCCACGGGCGCGAGCACCGGCTCCGGCAGCGTCACCCCGGTCGCGGTGACGACGAGTCCCGACACCGAGGCGATCGCGAGCGGGTTGCGCAGAGGTGCCGTGATCGTGCGGCTGAGTGTCGGTCGGCTGCCGTCCCGCCGGGCCGACACGACGTCGAGAACCGTGGTGAACACCGGCGTGAGGATCGCGAGCTGGAACAGCAGCACGGGAGCGACCACCGTGGCGTCGCCGAACACGTACGCGGCCACCGGCAGGCCGAGATTGCCCGCGTTGACGTAACCACTGCCCATCGCCGCGATCGCCGTCTCGCCGGGCGGCCTGCGCCGGAGGATGCCCACCGGCACGTACAACGCGCACGCGAGCGTGCTAGTGACGGCGGTGACCACGAGGTTGGCCGAGAAGACGTCGGTGACGTCCGCGTGCGCGAGCGTCGTGAACAGCAACGCCGGGCTCGCCACGAAGAAGGCGGTGCGCGACAGCACCTCGGTGGCCGACGACCCCAGCACCCCCGCCCGCCCGACCACGTAGCCCACGACGACCACGCAGGCGAGCACGAGGAAACCTTCGATCACGCCGCTCATGTGACAGTCACAGATCGCCACCGTAAGGCTGTGATCCGCGTCAAACGGAGGGTGGGTCCGCGACCTCCCACGCCGTTACGACCACCCCGGCACGGGGAAACCCGCCACCATGCCCGACGACGTGCCCGGCAACCTGCCCGACGACTCGCCCGACGACGCGGCGCCTCCACCGGAGACGCTCGCGACGGTGCCCTGGCAGCGCTGGCCGGAAGCCCTGCGGAGGAGCGGGTACGAGGTGCTGGCACACCTGGGCGCCGGCCACCCGCAGAACGCGCTGGAGGTGGTCGACGAACTGCTGACCGACCTCCTCGCCCGGCGCGAGTCGCTCGCCGACAGCGCCAACCGCCGGTTCGAGCCGTCGACCGACGACCGCAATCCCTGATCCCGAGACGGCACTGTGGACCCCGAGGAGACCGCATGGCGCATCCCGACCCCGCAGCACCTCGCCGCCTCGTGGTGGGTTTCGACGGCTCGGCCACCGCCGAGCACGCTCTGCGATGGGCCACGGAGGAAGCGGCGGCCCGCGGCGGTGACGTGGAGGTGATCACGGTCCGGCCGCGGGAGGAGATCCTGCCCGGGACGTCGTACGCGATCCAGCCGCACGGGTCCCGCCCGGGGACCGACGAGGAAGCCCTCCGCGCCGACCTCCGCGAGGCGGTCGCCCGCACGGTGTCGCGATCCGGTCAGTCCACCGTGACAGAGACGGTCCGCACTGGTGACCCGGCCACCGAGCTGGTCAACGCGTCGGCGGACGCCGACCTGCTCGTCGTCGGGCGGCACCGGCACGGCGCGGCCTCCGAAGTGCTGCTCGGCAGCGTCGCGGCGAGTTGCGTGCGACGGGCGCGCTGCCCGGTGGTGGTCGTTCCCGCCCAGCGTGCCGACTCCCGCTGATACCGGCCGATCACTCGCCGCGTCGCAGAACGAAGTACCCCTCTTCCTCCTGTGCGAAGTGGAGAGTGAGCACGGCGTCCAGGCCATAGAGGGTGGCGCGCAGATCGTTCACCTGCTCGGGAAGTATCCCGTCGGGTGTGCTGTCGAGGTGGCGCCCCAGCCGCCGACACAGGCGAGCGATCTCGGCATGCCCACGGCTCATCGTCACGGTCCCCTCCGCGCTGCCGAGCACACCGCTCAACACCGGGTAGAGCTCGGCTTCCTCGGCCTGCTCGTGCGGAAGCAGTTCGTCGACCAGGAGGCGATGCGCGTGGCGAACAGCCGTGTCCGCGTCGCGCGTCGCCCCGGCCCCGAGAGCGTCGGCCGCATGCCGGACCGCCGCCCGCACAGGCTGAAGGCTCTCGTGCTCGTCGGCGAAGCGACTGAGCAGAGCGTCGGCCTCGGGGTGGGCGGCCCGAGGGCCGGACCGCAACACCCGCAGGCTGTTGACGATGACGGCGATGTCGATGGCTTCCTGAACGACGGCGCCTGCGACGGGCACCAAGGCCCCCAGCGATGCCACGATCATGGCCGCGAGCGACAGGGCGGTGCCGATGACTCCGCTCTGCGATGCCACACGACGGGTCCTCCGGGCGATCTCCATGACATCGGCGAGGCGATCGATGCGGTCGTCGACGATGACCGCATCCGCTGACTGGACCGCGGCCGTGGAGCCACGCGAACCGAGAGCGATCCCCACGTCGGCCGCGGCCAGGGCGGGAGCGTCGTTGACTCCGTCGCCGACCATCACGACGGTTCCGCTCGTTCGAGCACGGCGCACCCGGGTGATCTTGTCCTCCGGGGTGGCCTCGGCCTGTACCTCGTCGAGGCCGAGCATCGACGCGACCTCGGCGGAGCTGTCCACCCGGTCTCCGGTGAGGAGAACCACGTGCCGCACACCGACGGCGTGGAGCCTGCGCATCGTGCGAGCCGCGTCGACTCGGATGCGATCACGTCCCAGCAGAGCGGCGGTGAGCCGACCGTCGACGGTCACCCAGATGACGGTCGCAAGGTCCAGGCGTCCGCGGCGCAGCACCGCCGAAGCCCATTCGGGGATCGCCGTTCCGGCCGGAATCCGGCCGACCTGGACCGTCTCGGCTCCGACCCGGCCGCCGGCACCACGCCCAGGGGCCTCGGAGACGTCCTCGGCGGACGGAACCTCGACACCTGCCCGGCTCGCCGCGCGAAGAACCGCAGCGGCAAGCACGTGCACGGAGTACTGCTCCACTGCGGCGGCGAGCCGGAGAGCGCGTTCCTGCGTGACACCGGGCGCGCACACGACGTCGGTGATCTCCGGCCTGCCCTCCGTCACGGTGCCCGTCTTGTCCAACAGCAGCGTGGTCGTCCGTCCCAGGCGTTCCAGCGCCGCGCCGTCCCGGACGACGATCCCGGCCCGCGACGCCCGGGACATTCCCCCGGTGACCGCGATCGGCACGGCGAGCAGCAGGGGACACGGCGTCGCGGTGACCAGCACCGCGACGGCGACGACCGCGTCCCGCGAGGCGAGCCAGGCACCACCGGCGAGGAGCAGCGCGAGAGGCAGGAACCACGCCGCGACCCGGTCCGCGAGCCGGGCGATGGGCGCCCGTTCCGCCGCTGCCTCCTCCGCGAGCCGGACCATTCCCGCGTACGTGCTGTCGGCGACCGTCGCGGTCGCGGTCACGTCCAGCGCCGGCCCGGCGTTGACCGCCCCGCTGCGGACCCGGTCGCCCGACGGCCGCACCACGGGTGCCGGTTCGCCGGTGAGGGCGGATTCGTCGAGAACGCCCTCGGCCCGCAGCGCCCCGTCGACCGGGACGATCTCGCCGGACAGGACGACCACCTCGTCACCTACTCCGACCTCGTCCACCGGCACCGTCACCAGCTCACCGCCTGCACGGCGATGCGCCTGGCGCGGTGCACGTTCCAGCAGCCCCGACAGGTCGCGGGCAGCACGACGGGCTGCGGCGGCTTCCAGGACCTGCCCGGTGGCGACCATCAGCGCGACGACCGCACCAGCGAGGTACTCCCCCACCGCCAACGTTCCCGCGAGGGCGAGCACGGCGAGCAGATCCGCCCCATAGCGACCCCGTCGGAGGTCCGCGACGACCCGAGCCACCGACGGCACGAGCGCCGCTGCGCTGGCCACCCCCCACAGCCACCGCTCGGCGCCGAGGCCCACGGGCCACACCGCCAGACCCGCCACCAGGAGAACGGACACTCCTGCCAGCACCCACCCGTGCCGAGTCATTCCGGCAGCACGCTGCATGTCACGTCCTCGTCGCCGTTCGTGTGCTCACCGCCTCGCATGGCCATTCGGCTCTACACCCGGCATACCCGCGCTGCGATCCGCGCGAGCCCGTTGCCGGCTCGCCCGCCTCTCGAACGTCGGAAGAGTCTGACTCCGCCCATCTCCTACGGACCACCACGCGACGCACGCCGGGCCGCGATGCCGATCGGCAGCGCCGCGAGAGCCAGGAGTACCGCCCCTGACACCAGCGCCGTCGTGGCCACCCACGGCAGCGCGGGCACGGTGGCGCCCACGTCGGCGCGCACGCTCACCCCCGGAACCTGGTCCTGGTCGACCACGACGAGCACCCAGTCGCCGGTCGACACCGTCGTGTGGATGGTCTGCGTCCCGCTGCCGCTCGCCCGGTCCACCCAGATGTCGACCGACTCCGGCGGAGCGGGCCGCCCGCCGTCGTCGACGAGCTCGGTCCTGACGCGGTCTCCGGTGACGTCCCGGACGACCGCGTGCTCGGTCCCCGCCAGGTACCGAGCGGCGTCCCGCGCCGAGGCGATGCCCAGGAACACGCTGCGATCGGGTTCGACGGGCGTGACGCTGACCCGGACGTCGCCGAGGCCGTCGCCCACCCGGTCGGCGACACCGCCCGGGAACCGCATCGGCTCGGTACGCAGCGCGTAGGTGTCGGTGGCCAGCGTCGCGGACGTGGTCAGGTAGCCGTCGGCATCCCGTTCGTTCCGGTCTGCCCAGAGCGCCACGGCACCGCCGACCAGCAGTGCCACCGCGGCGAAGGCCACCAGCGCACCCACGACCACGGACACGACCCGGCCCGTCGTCCAGCCCCGGGCGCCACCGGTATCGCTCGGGGGCGCGGTCGGCGAGTCCGGCGCGCCCAGCCCGGGTTCCTCACCGCCCAGGTCGAGCCGGAACGGCGGATACCGGTCCGTCATCAGGCCGACGTAGGCGCCCACCCGGACCACCCAGCGGTCCATGCCGAGGACGAAGTCGAAGATCGGCTTCGGGTAGTTCCCCGTGAACAGCAGCACGACCGCCGCGATGAACACGAGCAGGCCGACCAATCCGCCGGCGGCCCAGCCGCGATCGTCCGGCCCGTCCCACAAGTACCAGAGCCCACCGCCGACGAACAGCCCCACCACGAGGTAGTGCGGGATGGCCAGCAACCACTTGACGAGCACGAGACCGCGCGACAGCCGTTCGGGATAGTCGATGTCGAGCCTCGCCGGATAGTCGGGCACGTCCGCGAGGGTGAACGGCGGATAGCGATCGGTGCCGAGCGCCGCGTAGGTGTAGTAGTGGACCCGCCACGCCCAGCGGAGCACGCCGACGTTGAAGTCGAAGAGCACGCGGGGATAGCGGCCGGTGACGAGAATCGCCACGAACGCCACCACGGTGAGCACCACGAAGGTGATCCAAAGCAGCGCGAGGATCAGATAGTGCGGGAGCGCGAGCAGCCACTTCACCAGCCAGAGCCACCGCGACAGCGGGGAGTCGAGTCTCGCGTACACGCGAACCGGTTCCGTTGAGTGTGTCGTCATCGGATCGACCTCCCGATCGCCGGCGAGGATGTCGGAGCATGCGTCGGTGGATCCGCCAGAACCGACTCGCCCGACCGCGCGAGTTCGAGCTCTTCCTGGCAGGTCACGAGCACGGCCGCGGTCCGCGAGGACTGCGCACTGATCAACCGGTCGCCGGTGCCGCGGTTGCGGTCGGCGTCGACCTCGACCCCGAGCAGCGACTCGGCGAACAGCTCGGCCCGCAGCTCCGGCTGGTGTTCCGCCACTCCGCCCGTGAGGACGACCGCGTCGGGCTCCACCGTCGACACCGCCTGTGCCGCGATCTCGCGTCGGAGCCGGTGCAGGTACACGTCGAGGGCCAGTGCGGCGTCGGGATCGCCCCGAGCACGGGCCCGCCGGACTTCCCGGATGTCACCGCTGGTGCCGGACAGCCCGGCGAGCCCGGAGTCGACGTTCAGCGCCGACTCCACATCGGATGGCGCAAGCCCGTGTTCCCGCACCAGGTAGAGCGGTATGCCGGGGTCGATCGACCCGCACCGGGTGGCCATGGCGACACCCTCCAGCGGGGTGAACCCCATGGAGGTGTCGACGCTGGCGCCCCCGACGACGGCGGTGACCGACGCTCCGGCACCGAGGTGGCAACAGACGAGGCGCAGCCGCTCCAGCGGTCTGCCGAGCACCTCGGCCGTCCTGCGGGTCGCGTGCGCGAGCGACAGGCCGTGGAAGCCGTAGCGGCGCAGGCCGTAGTGGTCGCGCCAGCGACGGGGCAGCGCGTACGTCGCCGCGTGGGCGGGCAGATCGGCATGGAATGCGGTGTCGAAGCATCCCACCACCGGCACCGCGGCGGGCAGGTTCCGCGCGTGCCGGGCGAGCGTCAGACTCCGTGGCTGGTGCACGGGTGCCAGGGGCACGAGGCGCTGCAGGTCCGCGAGGACGTCCTCGTCGAGCACCACCGGAGCCCTCCGGCGCCCGCCGTGCACGATGCGGACCGACACCGCGTCCACGGGCGGCTGTGCCGCCGCGAAGTCGTCGAGCTCGTCGCGGGTCGCGCCGTCCCACTCGGCGACGTGGTCGGCGGCCGACACCACACCCCCGTCCACCACCGCGAGCTTGAGACTCGATGAGCCGGGATTGACGGTGAGCACCCGCATCAGCCGCTCCACGTCCAGTCGCGGATCTCGGGGAGATCCTCACCGGTACGCCGGATGTGGTCGTGGTGGCGGTCGAGTCGGTCGAGCAACCGTTGCCACAGCGTGCCGAGACGTCCGGCGAGCCGGGGGATCCGTTCGAGGGCGGCGAGGGCGAGGTGGAACCGGTCGATCGAGTTCTGCACGCACGTGTCGAACGGCGTCGTGGTGCCCCCGTGCTCGGAGAATCCCCGGACGTGCACGTGGTCGTGGTTGGGCCGGTTGTAGGTGAGTTCGTGGATCAGCCACGGGTAGCCGTGGAACGCGAAGATCACCGGGGTGTCGCTCGGGAACACCGCGGTGTAGTCGCGGTCGGGCACCCCGTGAGGATGCCGGCGCGGAACGGGCAGCCGGGTCAGGTCCACGACGTTCACGAACCGGATGCGCAGGTCCGGGACCAGCTCGCGCAGCACACCGACCGCCGCGAGGCTTTCCTGGGTCGGCACGTCGCCCGCACACGCGAGCACGACGTCGGGCGGCTCGGCACCGTCGGTGCTCGCCCACTCCCACAGCCCGAAGCCCCGCTCGCAGTGCGCTCGGGCCGCGTCCGCGTCGAGGTACTGCACCTCCGGTTGCTTACCGGCCACGATCACGTTCACCAGCCCGCGCGACCGCAGGCAGTGGTCGGCGACGTGCAGCAGGCAGTTCGCGTCCGGCGGCAGGTAGACCCGCGTCACCTCGGCCCGTTTGCTGAGGATGTGGTCGATGAATCCGGGGTCCTGGTGCGAGGCGCCGTTGTGGTCCTGCCGCCACACGTGGGAGGTCAGCAGGTAGTTCAGGCTCGGTATCGGGCGGCGCCACGGCATCTCCCCTGCCGTCACCAGCCACTTGGCGTGCTGGGCGACCATCGAGTCGACGATGTGCGCGAACGCCTCGTAGCACGAGAACAGCCCGTGGCCGCCGGTCAGGAGATAGCCTTCCAGCCAGCCCTGACACAGGTGTTCGGACAACACCTCGAAGACCCGGCCGTCCCCGGAGAGGTGGTCGTCACCGGGTTCCACGGGCAGTCGCCAACGACGGCCGGTGACCTCGAAGACCGCGTCGAGCCGGTTGGAGGCGTGCTCGTCCGGGGAGAACAGCAACAGGTTCCGCCGTCCGCGATTCAGCCGCATCGCGTCGCGCAGGTAGCGCCCCAGCGCGCGGGTCGATTCGGCGGTGCGCACACCGGGGCGTGGGACGTCGAGGGCGTGGGCCGCCACCTCCGGAAGCCGCAGACCACGCTGCACCAGCCCGTGCGCGAGCGGGTTGGCGCTCATGCGGAGCCCGCGTTCCGGGCAGTTCCGTGCCACCGCCGGGACCGGCGCCCCTTCCGGGTCGAACAGCTCGCCCGGACGGTAGGAACGCAACCATTCCTCCAGCGCCACCAGTTGCCGGGCGTCCCGCCGCACGGCGGGCAACGGCACCTGGTGTGCACGCCAGGTACCCTCCACCGGTTCGCCGTCGCGCCGTACCGGACCGGTCCAGCCCTTGAGCGTGCGCAACAGGACGAGGGGGCGCCGGCCCTCCGCGATCCGCTCGACACACTCGTGGAGCGCGGCCGCGTACGACTCGTGCACGGCTTCCGGGTCGGTGCCCTCCACCTCGATCGGCTCCCAGCCGAGACCCCGCACGACGGACCGGAGATCCTCGCGGGGCAGCCGCGACAACACGGTGGGATTGGCGATCTTGTACCCGTTGAGATGGAGGATCGGCAGCACCGCACCGTCCTTGGCGGGGTGGAGGAAGGCCGGTGCCTGCCAGCTCGCCGCCAACGGTCCGGTCTCCGCCTCGCCGTCACCGATCACGCACGCGACCACCAGCCCGGGCTTGTCGAGGGCGGCACCGGTGGCGTGGGCCAACGCGTACCCGAGTTCCCCTCCCTCGTGAATGGACCCGGGCACGTGCGGCGAGGCGTGGCTGGGCACGCCACCCGGGAAGGAGAACCGGCGGAACAGCCGGCGCATCCCCTCCTCGTCCTGCGGGACCTCGGGAAAGCACTCCGAGTAGGTGCCCTCCAGCCACGCGGCGGCGTTGAGGGCCGCGGCCCCGTGCCCCGGCCCCGCGACGAACAGCACGTCGGAGGCGTGCTCGCGGATGACCCGGTTCAGGTGCGCGTACGTGAGAGTCAGCCCGGGCACTGTGCCCCAGTGACCGAGCAGGCGCGGTTTCAGGTGTTCCGGTGCGAGCGGCTCACGCAGCAGGGGGTTGTCGAGAAGGTAGATCTGGCCTGCCGACAGGTAGTTCGCCGCGCGCCACCACGCGTCCAGTTCGGTGAGGTCCTGCCCCCGTGGGCTCGGCACCTGCCGAGGAGCCCCGGTCTGCGTGTCTCCGGTCGCGACCACACCGCCAGCGTTCCCGCTTCAGCGGCCGACGGACCACGGCCCGTCGGCCCTGCGCCTCGGGGTCATAGGTCCCGGGGCGGGCTACTCGACGACCATGCGGACCGGCGTGCCGAGCTCGACCGTGCGGCTCACGGTGCACAGCTTGTCGTGGGACAGGGCCACCGTGCGAGGCAGGATGGCGCGGGCGGCGTCGCCCTGCTCTCCCTCGGGGAAGCGCACCGTGAAGGTGACGGTGAGGTCCTCCATCCGGTTGCCGGAGTCCGGGTCGGAGACCTTGTCCCCGCTCACGGTCAGGGCGAACTCGTCCGGTTCGGTGCGGCGGCTGGTGGCGACGTCGGTGTCGATGGCGGTGCATCCGCCGATCGCGGCGAGCAGTAGCTCCACCGGGCTGAACTCGTCGTCGCCGTTGCCGAACCGCAGCGTGGCGCCGCGTCCGTTGTGTGCGACGTACCGGCCTGCGGACTCGCGCTCGATGCGCACCGACCTCGGAGATGTCGTCATGGCCTCGAACCTACCGCCGAGGTGCCGGGTCAGGGCCGCGGGATGCTGCGGAGGTTCGACCGCGCGATCTGGATCATGCGGCCCACTCCGCCCTGCAACACCATCTTGCTCGTCGCCAGCGCGAAGCCGGTGAGCTGCTGGCCGGTGATGCGCGGCGGGATGGACAACGCGTTCGGGTCGGTGACGACGTCCAGCAACGCGGGCCCGTCGTGGTCGAGGACGTCCCGCAGGCCGCTGCGCACGTCGCGAGGGTCCTCGATGCGCACGCCGTGGGCTCCCGAGGCGCGCGCGATGGCCGCGTAGTCGGTGTCCGGGTACGTCGTGGCGTGGGGCGGCAGCCCGGCGACGAGCATCTCCAGATCCACCATGCTCAACGACGAGTTGTTGAACACCAGGACCTTCACCGGAAGTCCATAGTGGACCAGCGTGAGGAAGTCGCCCATCAGCATCGAGAATCCGCCGTCACCCGCCATGGCGATGACCTGCCGTGCCATCGAGGGCAGCTGGGCGCCGATGGCCTGCGGCATGGCGTTCGCCATCGAACCGTGGGTGTACGAGCCGATCATCCGGCGACGCCCGTTGGGGCTGAGGTAGCGGGCCGCCCAGACGTTGCACATGCCGGTGTCCACCGTGAAGATCGCGTCGTCGGCGGCTTCGTCGTCCAGCACGGCGGCCACGTACTCCGGGTGGATGGGCTTGTGGTGCTCCACGTCGGTGGTGTAGGCGGAGACGACGTTCTCCAGCACGTCGGCGTGCTTGCGCAGCATCCGGTCGAGGAATCGCCGGTCGGTCTTGCGGCGCACGCGGGGCGTCACCGCCCGCAACGTCTCGCGGACGTCGCCGCACACCCCGTGGTCGAGCCGTGAGCGTCGGCCCAGCGCCTCCGGGCGGATGTCCACCTGCGCGATCCGCACGTTGTCCGGCAGGAAGGGCCGGTACGGGAAGTCGGTGCCCAGCAGGATCAGCAGATCGCACTCGTGCATCGCCTCGTACGCGGCACCGTAGCCGAGCAACCCGGACATGCCGACGTCGAACGGGTTGTCGTACTGGATCCACTCCTTGCCCCGCAGCGCGTGCCCGACCGGGGCGAGCGCCTTCTCCGCGAACGCCATCACCTCGTCGTGCGCGTCGGCGACCCCGCGCCCGCAGAACAGCGTCACCCGCTCCGCCTCGTCGACCATCGCGGCGAGGCGCTCGACCTCGGCCTCCCCCGGGCGCACCGTGGGCCCACCGGTCGCGAGCGCCATCTCGGTGCGCCGGCGGGGCAGGTCCATACCGGCGACGTCGCCGGGCAGGACCAGCACGGACACCCCACCACGACCGATCGCGGTCTGAATGGCGATCTGCGCGGTCTGCGGCATCTGGTCGGGGGTCTGAATCATCTCCGCGTAGTGGCTGCACTCCTGGAACAGCCGGTCGGGATGCGTCTCCTGGAAGTACGACGTCCCGATGTCCTCGCTCGGAATGTGCGCCGCGATGGCGACCACGGGCGCGGAACTGCGGTGTGCGTCGTACAGACCGTTGATCAGGTGGAGGTTGCCGGGCCCGCAGCTGCCCGCGCACGCGGTGAGCTTGCCGGTGATCTGCGCCTCGGCACCGGCGGCGAACGCCGCCGCCTCCTCGTGCCGCACCTGCACCCACTCGATCTTGGGACTGCGCCGGACGGCATCGGTGACCGGGTTGAGACTGTCCCCCACGACGCCGTAGATCCGTTCCACACCGGCCTGGACCAGCATGTCCACCAACTGCTCGGCCACCGTCTGGTTGGCCATGCGCACTCCTTCTCAGCCGACGCCCGTTCCGCCGAGAAGTAGCCCTTCCGGGCGGAAGCGAAACGTGGCCCGGTCAGGCGGGCGCTTCGGCCGGTCAGCCGCCGAACATCGTGCGCCACTGCTCCAGCGAGCGGGGCCGGAAGACGACGTTGTCGCGACGGACGTTCGACAGCGACGCCGACGGCTCCGCCGAGTACCAGTGCCCCGGATAGACGACGGGATCACCGGGCAGGTTCGCCAACCACTGCAGGCTCCGGTACATCGCGTCGACGTCCCCGCCGGGCAGGTCCGTGCGGCCGCAGCCGTCCAGGAACAGCGTGTCGCCCGCGATCAGCGCGCCGTCGAGCAGGAAGCACTGGCTGCCCGGCGTGTGCCCCGGCGTGTGCAGCAGGCGCAGCGACACGGCGCCGATGTCGAGACGGTCGTCGTGGTCGTGGGCGACGAGGTCGGTCTTCGACACACCGGTGGTGCGGCGGACCCACTCCAGTTCCGCGGCGGCGACGTGCACCGGCACCTGCACGTGGGCCAGCAGCTCGGCCACACCCGGCAGCGAGAAGCCGAGGAGATCACCGCCGACGTGGTCGGGGTGATGGTGCGTGGCGAGCACCCCGACGAGGCGCATGTCGTCGTCCGACAGCACGTTGACCAGGTCGTCGACCGCGTACGCGGGGTCGACGATCACCGCCTCGCGGGTGTCGCGGTCGCCGATCAGGTAGGTGAAGTTGCGCATCTGGGTGGCGACGGGGTCACCGACGGCGAAGTCCCGCCCGGACAGCAGTTGCCGGAAATACAAGCGCTCGGACATGGGCGCATGGTAGCCGTCCGACGTCGGCGAACCGCGGACACGCGTACGCAGGCCGCGGACACGCGTGCGGGACGTGCGGACACGCGTGCGTGGGGCGCGGACACGGTGCGGGAGGATGGCGCGCATGAACGGGACCGTGCTGGTGCTGGGAGGACGCAGCGAAATCGGGTCGGCCGTGGCGACGCGGCTGGCGGAGCGGGGCGCGCGGTCGTTCGTGCTCGCCGCGCGCCGCAGCGGGGACCTCGACGCCGAGGAGCGGGCTCTGCGAGCCGCGGGTGCCGAGACCGTGGCGCGCGTGGAGTTCGACGCCGACGATCTCGACTCGCACCAGGGGATGCTGGAGGGCGTCGTCGCCGAGCACGGCCCGCTCGACGTGGTGGTCACCGCGTTCGGGATTCTCGGCGATCAGGCGCGCGCCGAGCGCGACGCCGCCCACGCCGTGGCCATCGTCCACACCGACTACACCGCGCACGTCAGCGTGCTCACCCACGCGGCGAACCTGCTCCGAGACCAGGGACACGGCACGCTCGTCGTCTTCTCGTCGGTGGCGGGTGTGCGGGTGCGCCGCGCCAACTACGTCTACGGCTCCGCGAAGGCCGGTCTGGACGGGTTCGCGTCAGGGCTCGCCGACGCCCTGCACGGCAGTGGCGTGCGACTGCTGCTGGTGCGGCCCGGGTTCGTCGTCGGCCGGATGACCCGCGGGATGACGCCCGCCCCGTTCTCCAGCACGCCGGACTCGGTCGCCGACGCCACCGTGGCGGCGCTGCGCGCAGGAAAGCACACCGTGTGGGTGCCCGCCGTGCTGCGGCCCGTCTTCGCCCTGATGCGGCTGCTTCCCCGACCGATCTGGCGGCGCCTGCCCCGCTGACCGCGCTCCCCGCCTGCCGAGGGCGCCGCGCCTCACTCGCGGGGAGTGAGCACCTCGCTCACGCGACGATGCGGGCTCTGCGGTACCGCGCCCGAGGGCCTGCCGACGCGCATGAGCAACTGCGGGTGTCCCTGCAGCGACAACTGCTCGCCGAAACGACGGCGCGCCTCGGGCAGGTGCAACGGCTGGGTCTGCACGGCCGCCACGAACCCGCGCCGGACGGCGCCCAGCCACAGTCGCTGCATCGCCAGTCCGGTCCGCACGTGGGCCTCTCGGCTGTCCTCGCCGGTGGCGAACAGCAGCACGGTCTCCTCCGCGAGTCGCTGGGCGAGAACGCTGCGGTCGGGCAACGAGGTCTGGGCGCGGACCAGGCCCGCCCACGGCAACGAGGACGGCGGCAGCGTGCTGCCCGCGACCCCGACACCGTGCGTGCGGGTCTCCTCGTCGCGGATCGTCCAGATCGCGAGCTCGCGCTGGTAACCCTGATCGTTCTTCATCACGGTCCCGGCGTAGTCGAGCAGGTCGATCAGCGCGCCGATCTCCACCTGCCCCAGGAGCGGCCGGATTCGGACGTTCTCGTCACCGACATCCGCGAGAAGGTGGGCGACGTCCTCGCGGGACACCCGCGGTCCCGCGAACGGTCTGCGGTAGCTGCGTCGGCGGGCGATCGCGGAGTAGCGATGCAACTCGACCTCGGCGGGGCGCTCCGTGCCGTCGACCGTCAACCGGGCCACCAGGTCGGAGTCGGGCCCGTCGGGCAGCAGCGTCAACCGTGGGCACAGCGACAGCACACGCGCGGCGATCTCCAGGTTCGCCGCCGCGGCACCGCAGGAGATCGAGCGGTCCCGGTCGAACGGATCGTGGTGGGGCAGGGCGAGGTCGGCGCGCTCGAACAGCTCCGCCTCACCGTCGGGCAGCTCCAGCCGCCACGGTTGGATGTTGTGCACCGACGGTGCTCGCACGACGGCTCTGGCGAGCACGTCGGTCTCGCCGACCGACCACTCGCGCTTCGTCATGCCCCCACGATGCTGTCGTCGAGCCGCTGGTGTCACCAGTCGAAGAGCCTCGCCCCCGAGGGCCGAACGGCCTCACCCGGCACCGTCTCTCCCGGCGGCCGTCGAGTCCTGCAGTGGCCGCGGCGGCGACATACGCTGCGGGAGTGACCATCAGTGTCTTTCTCGTCGACGACCACGAGATCGTGCGCCGCGGCTTGGCGGACCTGCTGGAGGGCGAACCGGACATGCGGATCGCCGGGGAGGCGGCGTCGGTGGGCGAGGCGCTCACGCGCATCCCGACGGCGGGGGCGGACGTCGCCGTACTGGACGTGCGGCTGCCCGACGGCAACGGCGTGGAACTGTGCCGGGAACTGCTGTCCACGGTCGAGGGCCTGCGTTGCCTGATGCTGACCTCCTACCACGACGACGAGGCGCTGTTCAACGCGATCATGGCCGGGGCTTCGGGGTTCGTCCTCAAGCAGGTTCTGGGCTCCGACCTGGTGTCCGCCGTCCGCACCGTCGGTTCAGGAGGGTCGTTGCTGGACAGCAAGACGACCTCGGCGCTCATGAACCGCATCCGGAAGGAACGGGCCGACGCCGACCCCGTCGCCGAGCTGTCCGAGCAGGAACGGGCGGTCTTCGAGCTGATCGGGGAGGGCCTCACGAACCGCGAGATCGCCGCGCGGCTCTTCCTGGCCGAGAAGACCGTGAAGAACTACGTCTCCCGCCTGCTCGGCAAACTCGGCATGCGCCGCCGGACCCAGGCGGCCGTGCTCGCCACCGAGCTGCGCAAGCAGAACTCGCCCCGCTTTCCCAAGCAGGGTTAGAGGGGCACCCGCCACAGCACGCACGTACCGCCCTCGGGCTCGTTCCGGACGAAGAGCTCCCCGTCGCACTGGCGGGCCCGCTTCTCCATGTTCTCCAGGCCGGAGCGCCGGGCGTCGGGCGGGATGCCCACGCCGTTGTCGGCGACCTCGACCACCAGCCGGCGCTCCGAGGCGTCCACCACGATGCGGATCGCGTCGCCGTGGGAGTGCCGCAGCGCGTTGCTCAACGCCTCCCCCAGTACGGCCTCGGCGTGCTCGCCCACCTGCGGCGCGACGAGGGAGTCGAGGGCACTCGACAGCTTCATCGTGGGCGCGACGTCGCTCTCCGTGGTGAGCTGCTCCACGATGTCGAGCAGCCGCCGGCGCAGGCTCGTCCCTTCCGGGTGCTCCGAGGCGTGCAGGTCGAAGATCGACGTGCGGATCTCCCGCACCGTGGCGTCGAGCTGCTCGACGGCCTGCTCCACACGGGCCCGGGCGTGGACGTCGTCGATGCGCCGGAGTGTGCCCTGAAGGCTCATGCCGGTGGCGAACAGTCGTTGGATGACGTGGTCGTGGAGGTCCTGGGCGATGCGATCGCGTTCGGCCAGCACGTCGAGCAGCCGCTGGCTGCGCTGCTTGTCCGCGAACTCCAGCGCCACGGCGGCCTGGTCCGCCAGCGACGTGAGCATCGGCAGGTGATCCCGGGTGAACGTCGGTGCGCCCTTGGCCCGCACCGTGACGAGTGCTCCGCCCGTGCCCGCCGCGCCCATGAGCGGCAGCACGGCGCCGGGCCCGAGGCCGAGGTCGTCGGCGTCCTCCGTGCCGTCGGTGAGCTCGGGGGGCAGCGCCGAGGCGAGGTCGGCGAACAGGCGAGGAACGCCGTCGCGCATGGCTCGCGCGACGGCGGAGTCACCTCGGACGTCCACGGCCAGGCGCGCCAACGCGGAGACGCCCTCCACCGACACGTTCGTCGAGACGATGTCGGACATCTCGTCGGCCGCGAGCAGGATGACCGCGTCCCGGGCCTCGGCGAGTTCGCACATCCGCCGCACGACGAGACGCAGCGTCGCCTCCACCGACGCCCCACCCAGCAGCTCGCCGTTGATCTCGGCCACGGCGCCGAGCCAGCGCTCTCGCCTGCGCGACTGCTCGAACAGGCGGGCGTTGTCCACCGCCACGCCCGCCGCGGCGGCCAGCGTCTGGAGGATCACCTCGTCGTCGGAGGTGAACTCGACACCACCGCGCTTCTCGGTCAGGTAGAGGTTGCCGTAGACCTCGTCACGCAGGCGCACGGGGACGCCGAGGAAGCTGTGCATGGGTGGGTGGTGCTCCGGGAAGCCCACCGACACCGGATGCCGGGAGAGGTCCTTGAGCCGCACGGGTCGCGGGTCGTCGATCAGCAGCCCCAGCAGGCCGCGGCCTTCGGGGAGATGCGGCATGCGCGCGGCGGCTTCGGGCTCCATGCCCACGTGGAGGAACTCGGCGAGCCGGTCGCCCTCCTCGTTGAGAACACCCAGGGCGCCGTAGCGGGCGTCGACGAGTTCGGTGGCCGCCTCCACGATGCGCTGCAACGTCGAGTCGATTTCGAGGCCCGACGAGACCGCGAGCACCGCGTCGAGCAGTCCCTGGAGACGGTCGCGCGTACGGACGATCTCACCGATGCGGTCCTGCACCTCGTGGAGCAGCTCGTCGAGGCGCAGGCCGGCGAGAGCACGCGTTCTCCGACTGTCGTCGCCGCTGTGGCCGACCGCAGGCTCCTCCGCTGACATGACTCTCTCCGGTCGAGGGGACAGGCCTCATGCGTGTTCCCTGGTCGGAGGCCTTTCAAGCAGGCTCGGCACGCGGTGGCCGTCCGAGCACGAGCAGCGACTGGGGGCTACCGTCGACGCCCGCGTGCCGCACCATGCGCTGGCGGAACTCCCGCATCTCGAAGGGCTCGACGACGGGAGAGGCCGTCAGTCCCAAGGCCGTGGCCGCGAGCCAGGCGCGCTGCAGCGTGACCCCGGCGACGAGCTGCCCACGTCGGCCGTCGGTGGCCGTGACGACCAGCAACCCCGCCTCGAGACCGCGTTTGCGGTGTGCGGCCACGACCGCCGACACCGGGACGACTTTCGCGTCGGGCAGCTCGGCCGCGCGGACGATCGCGTCGCGAACGGCGGGGTCCAGTGCCTCGGGATCGCGGGGGTCGAGCGCGGCGTGGTGCCTGCGCTGCTCGAAGACGGCACGGAACTGGCCGACGTCGGCCGCCGAGGGGCGGTGGCGACGGCTGGCCACCACGGTGGCCACCAACTCCGCCCGGTCGGGATCGCCGAACAGCACCACCTCGGGCGCCCAGCCGAGCACGCGCACCGCGCAGCTCACGACAGTCAGCGCGCAGCCGCAGGCGATGACGCCGTTGCGGTTGGCTCCGGCGTGCCCCCTCAGCGGGAAGGGCAGATTCTCGGCGATCTCCACCCGGTGACCGTGCATGTGGATCGTCCACGGCTCGGCGAGCCCGCAGCGGTGGGCGTGCGCCGTGGCGCGGGAGAGCACGCCCTTCTCCTGCTCCGACCACGTGTGGCCCGCGAGCGAGAGAACAGGTGGCTCCACGGTCACGTCCCTCACCTCTCACCGCTGTGACCAACGAGCACGTCGTCCAGGGCCCGCCGGGGGGTGGGCGTGCCGGGATGCCCGTACCCGATCCGCAGTGCCGCCTGCGGGTGGTCCGTGCCCCCGAGCATCGTCCGCAGTTCCGCCCGGATCGCCGGAATCTCCAGCGGTTGCGCGAGGAACGACGCCTGCAGGCCGTGGGCGGTGACGGTGAGCAGGACCCGCTGGAGCGCCTGCCCCGCCCGGACCGCGTCGCGGCGCGTGTCGCCCGGGGTCGTGAGCACGGCGACGAGAGGTTGCCGCTCGAACTCCCGCGCTGCCCTGCGCGCGGCTCCCCCGAACTCCCGCAGGGCCAACGCGGCCTCGTCCGGGACCCTCGGCCCGCCCGCCGACAGCGGGACGCCGTCGCGCCGCTCGCCGTGATGGCTCCACGCCTCCAGCTCGGCGAGGAACGCCTCGTCCTGTCGCTGGAGGTGCTCCGCTCGCCGCAGGAGTGCGGCGAACGCGTCGAACGCGGCGGGTTCGGTGAGCAGCATCAGCCGCGCCCCCTCCTCCCGCGCCGCCCGGATCAGCGCGTGTCGCACCACCGACGGCACCGGCGAGTCCACGAACGGGCGACGGTTGGTGTGTCGCTCGGCGATGGCCGCGGCGAGTCGCACGTCGTCGGCGGGTGGCCTCCGGCCGACGCCGACCCGGAGCGTGGCGACCAGGTCGGGACGGGTCCGGTCCGGCAGGATGGACACCGCGCAGGCGATGCCCCGACGGGCGAGGGCGAGCCGGATGTTGAGCACGGCCGCGCCGCAGGCGAGGATCGCCTCCCTGCCGTCCGGATCGCTCACCGTGAGCACCCGGCTCTCGTCGAGGAGCACGTCGATCTCGCCGTCACGCACGGCGAACAACCACGGCTGGGTGTTGTGCGGGGAGGGCGCCCGGGTGCCCGCCCGCAGCGCCTCCGCGACGACCGTGTCGAGGGCGCCCGGTGCGGTGTCGGTCATGGCGTCGAGTGTGGTCGTCCTCCGACCCGCCGTGAACCGGCTCTCGCCCCGTTCCGGCAGGGTCTTTGGTCCCGCGCCCGCCATCCGGGACCTCCGACCCTGTCCGCGTGCCCGCCGGTTCGGAGACGCTGCCCGTATGCCCGGTGACGCTCCGACCGACGGCACGATCGTGGTCGGCATCGACGGCTCGCCCGCGTCACGCCAGGCGCTCCGCTGGGCGTGCTACCAGGCCGAGATCACCGGTGGGAGCGTCCTGGCACTGTCGGTGCGGGAGGAGTCGGCGTTCCTGCCAGGCTCGGAGTTCGCGTTGCGCCAACGGGGTTCGTGGCGCAGCGACGAGGCGGTGCGCGCGGCCCTGCACCGGACGGTGAGCCTGGTCAGCACGTCGGCGCCCGTGCGCGAGCGCGTGGTCAGCGGTCAGCCCGCGGACGAACTGCTGGCCGCCGCTCACGACGCCGACCTGCTGGTGCTGGGCACGGACGCGCACCGCGGACTCAGCGCGGTGCCGCTGGGCGGCGTGGCCGTCGAGTGCGTCCGGCGTGCCGTGTGTCCGCTGGTGCTGGTGCCCGCCGCTCCGGCGCGGTGAGACACCAGGTCCGTCTGGATGGACGTCGCCGGTGCCGCGGTCAGTCTTCGTCGCGGCTCCGGTGCCGGACCGTCGCCCGCACCACGCCCGGCACCGACTCGGCGAGGACCGTGGCGACGTGGCGGTCGGTGGGGTCGTCGTGATCGTCCAGGACGGTCACCGTACCGCCGTCGACCACCACGCTCCACCGGTCGGGCCCGCCGTAGACCATCAGCCGGCGACGGACGTCCCGGGCGATGTCGGCGTCGTCCCGCGACAACGCTCGCACGACGTCGCTGCGCGTCACGACGCCCACCAGTTTCGAGCCCGCCAGCACCGGTACGGCCCGGTAGTGGCCCTCCAGCAGCGTTCCCACCAGTTCCGCCACGTCCGTCCCCTGCTGGGTGCACGTCGGCGAGGTCGTCATGATCTCGGCCACCGACTCGCGCGCGTCCGTCGTCGGCGCGGCCGCCGCTCCGGTGCGGTACCGCGCGTCGGGCGGCACGCGCCCGGCGACGACGTCGGCCTCCGTGACGATGCCCACCACGCGGTCGCCCTCGTCCACCACGGGCAGGGCCGTGAAGCCGTGCTCGGCCAGCAGTCGCGTCGCCTTCTTCACCGGGTCGTCCGGTGAGACCGTGACCACCGGCGTCGTCATGATGTCCTTGGCGCGCATTACTCTCCCGAACGGATCACGGCCACGGGGCACGGCGCGTGGGTCACCAGGGCCTGGCTCGTGGAGCCGAGCAGCATCCCGCTGAAGCCACTGCGACCTCGGCTGCCCACCACGAGCATGCGCGCGCTCCGGCCGTGGTGGAGCAGCGTCCGCACGGGCCGGCCACGGACGACGACGGTCTCGACGGCGATGTCGGGGTGACTCTCCCGCAGCGGCCCGACCTGCTCGGCGAGCGCGGCGCGCTCACCGTCCTCGATCTCGGCGGGGTCGACCTTCATCGGATAGCGCGGAACGGCCTCGTCGAGGAAGATGCCGCGCCACGTGCGCACCACGGTCACCGGTGCCGCTCTGGCGACCGCCTCGTCGAACGCGAACCGCAACGCCGCCGTGCTGGCCTCGGAACCGTCGGCACCGACCACGATCGGGGCTTCGGGCCCGAGGGACTCCGTCGACCGCCGCACGACCACCACCGGCGAGTGACCGTGCGTGGCCAGCCCCACGGCCACCGAACCGACGAGCATGCCGGTGAACCCGCCCAGGCCGCGCGACCCGAGCACCGTGATCCGCGCCCGGCGTGATTCCTCGACAAGGGCGCTCACGGCTTCCTCCTCGACGAGGTCCGTCTCGACGGGGACGTCGGGCGCCACCGCGCCGACCGTCTCCCGGGCCTCGTCGAGCCACGCCCCGCCCTGGTGCCGCATCCCGTCCCGCAGTCGCGGGAACGTGGCGACGAAATCCGGATACCCGTGCAGCGGCACCACGTAGGCGTGGACGAGCCGAACCGTGTCCGCTCGAAGAGCCGCTTCCTCGGCGGCCCACCGTACTGCGCCGAGCGCCGACTCCGACCCGTCGACGCCCACGACGATCGTGCTCATGGTCCTGTCTTCTCCCGACGTCGGCTCCGGCTTCTCTGGGGCTCCGGCCTGGTTCCTCGCGGCACCACCAGCAACGGGCAGGGCGCCGAGCGGGCCAGGGCGTGGCTCGTCGAACCCAGCAACCGCCCGCTCAACTCCCGGTGTCCGGTGCTGCCGACGACCAGCAGCTGCGCCGACCGGGCATACCCCAGCAGCGCGTCTCGCGGCGCGTCGCGGGTGACGACCCGCTCGACCTCCACCTCCGGGTACCACTCGCGCATGCCCGCCAGCCGTTCCGCGAGCGTGATGGCCTCGGCGGTCTCCCCTTCACCCCAGGGCCCTTCGGCGTGGTGATGGAACAGGCCACGCCGCGACCCGCTCGCCGCGTGGACGGCGATCAGCGGTGCGCCACGGAGAGCGGCCTCCTCGTAGGCGACGACCACGGCCTCCACACTCGTGGGTGAGCCGTCGACGCCCACCACCACCGGGCCGCCTTCCGGCGGCTGTTCGGTCTCCCTGGTCCAACGCACGATCGCCACCGGGCAGGGAACGTGGCCCATGAGGCCCGTGGCCACCGCGCCCAGCCGCCCACCGTGGCTCTGCGGCGCGTGCCCGCCGATGACGGTGCAGGCCGCGTGCTGCGCGCGCTCCGCCAGCGTGGCGGTGGCACCACCGATCACGAGTTCGGTGCCGATCTCCGCCGGCCCGCCCGCCCGCTCGGCCGTCGACCGGGCCCGATCCAGCCACGCCCGGCCCTTGGTCTCCATCTCCAGGAAGTGGTCGGGCGGCATCCCGATCCCGGTGCCGTAGGGAGTGGGCGGGTCCATGGCCGTCACCAGCAACAAGGGCTTGTGCCGTCTCGCCGCCGTCGACGCCGCCCACGCCGTGGCTCGCAACGCCGACGTCCCACCGTCCACGCCCACCACCAGGCCTGGCGGCACACCCTCGCCCGTCATCCGGCCACTCCTTCTCGATCGGCTCCGCTGACCAGCGTGACCACAGGCGGAGCCGTCGGGCAGGAGTCGAAAGCCCCTGGACCGCCCGGATCGCTCGACGGTGGTCCGCTCGGTCCGGGCCGTGCGCGCCCGTCAGGGCCGTTGGACTCTGCCCCGACAGCCCCGGCAGCGGCGATGCTTGGGAGGTGCCGGGGACGACGAGGGACTCGACATGACGCTGGTGCTGGGTGTGAACGGATTCGGCCGTGTCGGGAGGGCCCTGGTGCGCTGCGTGCTCGCCCGAAGCGACGGTGCCGAGCCCGTCGAGGTGGTCGCCGTGAACGACCCCGCCGACAGGGAGACGCTCGCGTACCTGCTCGAGTACGACTCGACGTACGGGCGGCTGGACCAGCCGGTGCACGTGCGCGGGCACACCCTGTGCGTCGGCCCGCATCGCATCGCGCTGACGCAGGGCGAGCGGCCCGGTGACGTGGACTGGCGACGGTCCGGCGTCGACGTCGTGGTCGAGACCACCGCACCCGCTCCGGCGCGCCGAGATGCGGCGGCCCACCTCGACGCCGGCGCCGGCAAGGTGATCGTCGCGGGGTACCACCCGGACGCCGACGCCACCATCGCGGTCGGCATCAACGACGACGACTACGACCCACGCCACCACCACGTCGTGTCCGCCGCGTCGGGAGCCGCGCACTGCGTGGCACCGATGCTGCGGGTGCTGCACCGCGCCTTCGGCGTCCGCCACGGCATCCTGACGACGATCCACAGTTACACCAACGACCAGTCCCTGCTGGACCGACCGCACCGCGACCGCCGTCGGTCGCGTTCGGCGGCCGTCAACATCGTGCCGACGACCACCGGAGCGCCACGGTCGCTGAGTGCGCTGTTGCCCGAACTCGCCGGTGCGACCGAGGCGGTGTCCGTCCGGGTGCCGGTGGAGGACGGCTCGCTGGCGGACCTCACCGTCGTCGTGGGCTCGCCCGTGACGACAGGCCAGGTGAACCGCGCGTTCGCCGACGCCTCGTCGGGGCGGCTGCGCTCCCACCTGCGCTACACCGAGACTCCGCTGGTCTCGCGCGACGTGGTGGGCTCGGCGGAGTCGTGCGTGTTCGACGCGGGACTCACCACCACGTGCGCCGGTCTCGTGAAGGTCTTCGGCTGGTACGACAACGAGTGGGGCTACGCCCACCGGCTGCTGGAACTCGCCGAGCTGCTCAACCCCGGAGGTTCGTGATGGCGTGCCACCGGATGGGGCGGGTGGGAGGCGTCCCCGTGGAGGTGCATTCCTCGGCCGCCGCGGCGGTCGCGGTGCTCACGGCCGTGTTCGCGCTCGGACTGCTGCCCGTCACCGCCGCCGAGGCCTCGATCGCGTCGTACTGGTTCGCCGGGTTCGGCGTCGCGCTCGCGGTGTTCGCCTCCCTTCTCCTGCACGAACTCGCCCACGCCGCCGTGGCCCGCCGCTACGGCGTCGGCACCC
>NZ_CM001466.1:1031943-1048588 GCF_000231055.2 Saccharomonospora azurea NA-128
CGCCGTCATCGCCGTGGCCGGTCCGCTGGCGAGCGCCGCCCTCGGGGTCACGAGCTGGGCCGTCGCGCTCGTCATGGCGCCCCTGCTGTCGCCCACGGCGCTCGCGGCGCTGCTGTGGCTGGGCACGGCCAACCTCGCCTGGGCCGTCTTCGTCCTACTGCCCGGCGCCCCGCTGGACGGCGGCCGCATCCTCCGGGCACTCGTGTGGTCCCGCACCCGGGACCGCCACCACGGCGACCGCACGGCCCGCCGCGGTGGCCGGGCGCTCGGTGTCCTCCTCCTGTCCGCCGGGGCCGCCGTGGTGATCCTGTTCGGACAGTTCGTCGGCGTGTGGTTCGCCGTCGCGGGCTGGGCGCTGTGGGCGCCGAGAACGATCACCTCCGCCGAGACGGGTCCCGACGCCGTCCCCCCGTAGCCGCTCGCGCGGGGACATCCCAGCTCGACGGGGTAGCCCCACAAGGGGGCGGGACCCGGCACCCGCCCGACAGCAACCGCCACACGAGGGAGAACCCGGATGTCACGTCCATACCGCGTCAACTCGCCGATCGTGGTCGGTGTCGACGACACGGAGGCGGCCCTGCGCGCCGTCCGGTGGGCGGCACTGACGGCGGCGAAGCACCACGTGCCCCTGCACCTAGTGCACGCCTCCGGGTTCAGCGACCCCTACCTCATCGGGTTCACGGTGCCGCCCCCGGAGATGTTCAAGGAGGACCTCCAGGAGCGGCAGCGTCAGGCCTTGCGTACCGCCGAGGAGGTCGCGGCGGAGCTGGACGCGCCGTCCGTGGAGGCGAGATTCGAGAGCGACGCGGCGATCCCCTACCTGCTGCACGCCTCGCGCGACGCTCGCATGGTGGTCGTCGGTTCGTCGGGCCGCACGGGCCTGGCGGGGCTCATGGTCGGCTCGACCACGATCGCCCTGATGTCGCACGCCCGCTCCCCCGTGGTCTCGGTGCGGCGCGACTACGCCGCCGCCGTCGCCGACGACACCCGGCCCGTCGTGGTCGGGGTGGACGGCAGTCACCTGAGCGTGCGAGCGGTCGGGCACGCGTTCGCCGAGGCGTCGTTGCGGGGCGTCGACCTCGTCGCCGTGCACACCTGGAGCGACACCTCCACCGCGCTGTTGGAGGAACGGCGGATGTTCGTCGACTGGGAACCCGTCCGCGACTACGAGATGCGCGTGCTGGCCGAACGCCTCGCGGGCTGGCAGGAGGACTACCCGGACGTGCGGGTCGAGCGCGAGGTCGTGAAGGACCGTCCCCGGCACGAACTGCTCGAACGCAGCCGGTCGGCCCAGCTCGTGGTGGTGGGCAGCCGGGGCCGGGGCGGCTTCCGCGGGATGCTGCTCGGGTCGACCAGCCAGGCGCTCGTCCACCACGCCGCGTGCCCCGTCATGGTCGTGCGCCCGGAGAAGCATCCCGAACGCGTCTGATCATCGCGGGACCAGCAGAACCCACACGGGCCCGTCGGCGAGCGGGAGAGCCTCTCCGGAGGCTGTGGTGAACCGGGTGCCCTCGGTCGGCGACGGTCGTGACCAGGTGCCGTCGTAGAGTTTCCCGTCTCGCAACACCGTGGCCTGCCCCGTGCCGACGGTACGGACGACGGGCGACGGTGACCCGCTCGCGTCCTCGACAGCGGTGCCGGCCGTCTCCTCGACACGCTGCACGACGACGGTCGCGGCGCCGACGTCCCCGGCGCCGACGGACGTGACCGGGGTGCCCTCCAACGCCACCAGCCACCGCCCCGATCCGGGCGAGAAGGTGAAGCGGTACTCGTCGCGCCCGACGTCCACGACGTGGTCGGTCACGTCCCGCCCGCCGGACGGCGGGTCGCCACGCGGCAGTACCTGGCCGGGCCCCGGGCCCTCGCCGCGGGGCAGGAGCGGCAGCCGGGCGTAGAGGTTGTGCGGGGCGGGCCTGCCGGGCTCGCGGAAGAACCCGTCCGGCACGTCGCGTTGCCGCACCAGCGTGGCCGAGGAGCCCGCGAGAACGGGCTCGATCTCGGGCGCCGCACCGGAGAAGACCAGCGACGGTCGCCCGTACTGGGCGAGCAGCTCGACGTCGGCCTCGCGGGCGCTGCGCACGGGCCCGCTGACCTCCGGGAGCTGGGACGAGTACACGGCGGCGAGCCGGGTGAAGCCGCCCTCCACCGGCTCGACGTAGACGACGTCGGCGGCGGCGAGCCCGGTCTGCGGCCGCGCCGCCTCCACGTTGTCGATCTTCACCACGGTGACCGGGACGGGAGGTTGCGGCGGCACCGCGAACTCGGGACCCGGCTGCCCGGACTCGCCCGGCGGAGGAGCCGGTCGCGGCGCGGCGTCCTCCGAGTCGCCGTCGGACACCAGCACCCAGGTCACGACGCCCAGCACGGCCACCAGCAGGACGGCCAGGGCGATCAACGGACCGCGACGCAGTCGGGTCGGCACGCCGATCACCCACTTCCGGTCCGGCGGCCCGGGACGTCGGGCAGCAGCACGGCCGCCCCGACCACCCGGCCCGCGGCGAGGTCGGCGAGCGCACAGTCCGCCTCGTCGAGCGCGTAGGCGACGGTGGACACCCGCAGTCGGTGGCGCCCCGCGACCCGCAGAAACGCGCGCGCGTCCTCCCTGGTGTTCGCGGTGACACTGCGCACCTGCCGCTCCTGGAAGAGGTGGGCGTCGTAGTCCAGCGGCGGGATGCGCGTCAGGTGGATGCCCGCGACGGCCAGCGTGCCGCCCCGGTCGAGCGCGGCGAGCGCGGTCGGCACGAGGTCGCCCGCGGGGGCGAACAGGATCGCCGAGTCCAGGGGCTCCGGCGGCGGGTCGGCGGCGCCCTGCACCGAGTGGGCCCCCAGGTCGGCCGCGAGGTTCCGCGCCCCCGTGCCGCGCGTCATGACGTGCACGCGCGCCCCCTCGGCCAACGCCACCTGGGTCGTCAGATGCGCGCTCGCCCCGAAGCCGTAGACGCCGAGCCGGCCGCCCGCCGGAAGGCTCGCCCTCCGCAGGGCGCGGTAGCCGATGATCCCCGCGCACAGCAGCGGCGCCAGCTCGGCGTCGGAGTAGCCCTCCGGCAGCGGCAACGCGTAGTCGGCGGGCACGGTCGTGTAGTCGGCGTAACCCCCGTCGGCGTCCCAGCCGGTGTACTGCGAGTCGGGGCACAGGTTCTCCGCTCCGCGCGCGCAGTACCGGCAGCGCTGACACGTGTGCCGCAACCACGGCACACCCACCCGGTCACCGGGTGCGAACTCCCCGCCCTCGACGGCCGTCGAGCCAGGTCCCGACCCCTCCACCACGCCCACCACCTCGTGGCCCGGTACCACGGCGGGCCGCCGCGTCGGCAGCTCGCCACTCGCGACGTGGAGATCCGTGCGACACACCCCGCACGCCAGGACCCGCACCAGCAACTCCCCCGGGGCAGGCGTCGGCACCGACTCCTCGTGCTGCGTCAGCGGCCCGGACGTGATCGGGCCGGGCCGCGTCACGCGCCATGCCCGCATGAGCGCCTCCTCGCGGTCACCGACGTCCGCCTCCAGCGTCCTCGGCGCACCGGGCCCCGGCGAAGGGACTTACGTCCCTCGCCACGACGTGCGGACGGCTCTCGCGCCACGCTGCGACGCCGCGCTGCCATGGAGGGGAACGTCGTACGAAAGGAGTCTCATGAGCCAGCCCGAACGGTCCCACGGCCGCGCCCTGATCCCCGAGTTCCGCGACCTTCTGGACATGCTGCCCACGATGAGCGGGTTGCGGCCCGCACTGGACCTGCACAGCATCCGCGTCGAGGACCGCATCGAGGGTGACACCTACGTCCTCCGGGCGGAACTGCCGGGAATCGACGTGGACAACGACCTGGAGATCACCGTCCACAACGGCTTGCTGACGATCGAGGCGGAACGCAAGGAGGAAGAGACCGAAGGCGGCCGGTCCGAGTTCCGCTACGGGTCGTTCGCCCGCACGGTGGCGCTGCCCAGCGGGGCCCGGGAGGACGGGATCGACGCCGAGTACGACAACGGGATCCTCACCGTCCGCGTGCCGCTGAGCAAGCCGGAGGACAAGCGCCGCCAGATCCGCGTGCGGCACGGTTGAGCTGCTCGCCGGACGTGGTCACGCACCCGCCGACGCGCCGGGAGCCGGGAGCTGCTCGTCGATCAACCATTCGTCGGCGGCGCCCGGCTCCTCCAGTACGGGAGGAACGACCACCACCGGCACACCGGCGTGCTTGACGCACGCGCTGCTCACCGAACCGAGCAACGCCCGCCGCACCCATCGACCGGAGCGGCGGGCGACCACGAGCATCGCCGCGTCCTTCGACGCCTCGATGAGTCCCAAGGCGGGAGTGGCTTCCAGCACCTCCGCAACGATCCGGGGAAGCCGCTCCCGCCCACGGGTGACCTCGGCGATCGTGTCCTCCAGGTGCCGGGCGTGCCGTGCCCTGATCCGTTCCACGGGCTGCCACGGCGGTTCCTTCGCCAGGTCCACAGACCACACGACTACGGCTCGCACGGCGCAGTCGCGCAGGAGCGCCTCGTCGAGCGCCCACTCCAGCGCCGCACGTGCGGCCGACGAGCGGTCCACACCAACCACGATCGGTTTGTTCACCGTCCCCGCCATCCACTTCGTCCGTCCCCAGACTGCATCGCTCCACGGCGCTTCCCTTTCGGGCGAAATCCGAAACACCCGCCCTGCTCACTCGTGATGCCTGAGCGGGACCCGTCACCGGAGAGCCCGGTTCCGCTCGTTCGGCCGTGTCCACCGGGCCCCGGCTGGTGAGACCATCCGACGAGACCTGGTGGTGAGAGGGCGTCGTGCATGATCGACACTGATCACGCCGAGCCGAGCGACAACTGGGGGTGACAGGCATGTCGGTGCCGGGTCCCGTCCGCCGAGACGTCCCGTCGCGCCCTGTGGCGGCCGGGCTGGCACTGGCCGCGGTCGTCCTCACCGTGGCGGGCGGCTGGTGGCACACTGGCAGCCCGCTCATCGCCGTGGAGTTCCCCACCCCGAGCCGTCCCGCCGACGCCGGGGCCGTCACCTCCGCCGCCGCGTGGGGATACGCGCTGGTCGCCTGCTACGGGCTCGGCCTGTACCTCGGCACGGCCGCGGCCGGCTGGGTGTGGCGCACTCCGCCCGCACGCGCGGCCGTCCGATTCGGGCTGACGGCCACCGGCGTCGCGGTCGTCAGCCACCTGATCGAGAACACGCTCCTGCTGGTCGCCGGTGGCGAGCTCCCCGGCGACTCCGCGCTCGCCCACTCCGTCACCGCGCTCGCGGTCGCCAAGTACTCCGCCGTCGTCCCGGCCGCCCTCATCGCGGTCACCGGCGCCGCGGTTCTGGTCTGGCGGTGCGTCGCGCATTCCGCGACGACGACGCAACACCGCGCCGAACTCGTCCTCGACACCGTCCCACCCCGGCCCATCGCGCCCGACGACCCTCCACTGCCCGTCGACCCCGACGTCCGCGCGACCCGCTGGCGCCAGGCCTACACCGTCCCCGACGCCCGGCCCGACCTCGTGAGCCAACGCTGGCACGACGGCGAGCACACCACCGGTTTCTGCCTCTCGGGCGGTGGGATCCGCGCGGCGAGCGTCGCGCTCGGGGCGTTGCGGACACTGCGTGAGGAACTGCTGAGCGCGCGGTACCTCGTGTCGGTGTCGGGAGGCGGTTTCACAGCGGGAGCGCTGCAGCTCGCCCTCACGGGCGCGGGCTCCCCTCCACCGGGCGGCACCGTCGAGCGGGACCCCGAGACGGTGTTCACCGCCGGAACCGCCGAGTTCAACCACATCCGGCGGCACTCCAGCTACCTCGCCGACAGTCCGGGTGAGGTGCTGGCCGCGCTCGGGCGCATCGCCCGCGGGCTGGTGCTGTCGCTGGCCGTCTTGTTCGGACCCGCACTCGTGCTCGGCGTGGCGGCCGGGTGGCTCTACCAGCGGGTGCCGCTGACCTCGCTGTCCTCGGACCCGATCGCCTATCCGACTCCCCGCTTCGGTGCCGCCGTGGCGGTCGTGGTGCTCGCCCTGTGCGCGTTCCTGTTCGGCATGCTGGCCCAGCGAGATCCCCACGGGCGCGGTCCCGCGACCCGGCTCGCCACCGACTTCGCCATCCTCGCCTGGATCGTCGCCGGGGTCGCGGTGGTCGTGCCCGCGCTCGCATGGGCCTCGGCCTGGCTGCTGTCGCACACGGACCGGGCCGTGGACGTAGGCGCCTCCGTCGGTGCCCTCGTCCTCACCTACCTCAGCGCGGTCTCCGCCATGGCCTGGCGGAACCGGGCCCGGTTGCGGCGCCGGTTCGGCTTCCTCCGGCGTAGCGCCGACAAACCCACCGCCGTCGTTCCCGACGGGTTGACCCAGCGGCTGCTGGTGATCGTCACCACCGGTGTGCTCGCCCTGCTCTGGCTGCTGCTGCTCGGCGCGGCCGTCATGACCGAGGGACGCGCCGACGCGCTGTGGACCGCGGCCGCCACCCTCGTGGTGGTCGTCGTGCTGGGCGGCGTGTTCGACGTGACGTCGCTGAGCCTGCACCCGTTCTACCGCGAGCGTGTGGCCCGAGCCTTCGCCGTGCGCGTCCTGCGCAGGCACAGCGACGGTCAGAAGGTGGCCGTGCCCTACGACCCCGCCGAGGGCACCACGCTCTCGGCGTACGGCGTCGCCGCCGACGGAGTGCCCTTCCCCGAGGTCGTGTTCGCCGCCGCCGCCAACCTCAAGGGCGAGCACCGCACCCCGCCGGGACTGGGCGCGGTGTCGTTCACGATGAGTGCGAAGTGGACCGGGGGGCCCGACGTCGGCTGGGTCCGCACCGACGACCTCGAACGCATCTCGGGCGAGCGCATCCGCCGCGACCTCACGGTCCAGGGGGCGGTCGCGCTCAGCGGGGCGGCGTTCGCCTCCGCGATGGGCCGGTTGAGCCGCTGGTTCCAGGTGCTGCTCGCCGTCTCCGGAGCCCGGCTCGGCGCGTGGCTGCCGAATCCCGGGTTCGTGCGGCAGGCCCGGGAGGCCGCCCGGCGAGGCGACTGGGCCTACCCGTGGTTGCCGAAGGTGCGGCGACTGCCCTACCTGGTGCGCGAGGTCTTCGGCAGCCATCCCCACCACGACCGGCTCCTGCACGTCAGCGACGGCGCGCACTACGACAACCTCGGGCTGGTGGAGCTGTTCCGGCGCCGCTGCACCCGCATCTACTGCATCGACGCCAGCAACGACCAGCCGCCCTCCGCCCGCACCCTCGCCGAGGCCCTGGAGCTGGCGCGGGAAGAGCTCGGGGTCCGCGTCGAACTGCACGAGCCGTGGCGCGCCGACGCCGGTTCGGCGCGCCCAGAGCTCTCGGGACACCCGCTGGCCGATCGCATGGCGGTCTCGCCCGTCATCACCGGCACCGTCCACTACCCGCCGGAGAGCGGCCTCGACGAGGGCGTCACCGGCGAGCTCATCGTGGTCCGGGGGGTGTTGTGGCCCGAGGTGCCGTACGCGCTGCAGGCCTACGCTCTGCACCACCCGCAGTTCCCGAACGACAGCACCGGAGACCAGTGGTTCGACCACGGCGAGTTCGCGTCCTACACCGAGCTCGGCGCCCGGATGGGCGAGGCCGTGCGGGCTCGCACGACCGCGCGGTCGCCGGTCGGGAACCCGCCCACACCACCCGCTGCGACGGCGCGGCGGTCCCCGGCGGAACGAAATTGACCGTTCGCCAACGCCGCCGGGGGCGCACGGTAGGGTGTCCACGGCTGGTTCCCGCGCCGTCGCAGCGGGTGACATCTCACCGGCGAGGAGGACTCGACGCCGGCGGGCGGATACGGCAGGATACTGGCCTCGCCGACCAGCCGGCATTTGATGGGAAGCGACCGTGGAAGGATCTCTCGTGAATTCCCAGACCGCCCAGCTCGACGACCTCCGACTGGTCGCGCTGCCCAGTGCCATCAAGTGCACCGAGTTGTTCGTTCGCTTCTCCCTGACGGAGTGGTCGCTTCCGAACCTGTACGACGAAGCGGCGAACGTGGCACGGCAGCTCGTCGGCGCCGTCGTGGAGCGGACCGACTCGTCCGCCCCCGGTTTCGTCACCGTGCGCCTGAGACTGTCGGGCAACTGCCTCGTCGTCGAGGTCGAGGACGATCAGCTCGCGCACATCCACGACGACGCTCCCGTGGTCGAGGGCTACCCGACCGGAGCCGTGCCGTTGGACGGCCGCGGCAAGCTCGTGTGGTGCGAGGTGCCGTTGCCGGACGGGGTGACGGCGGCACAGGTCCGGCTGCCCCGCCGCGACGAGCGCCGGACCCAGCTGGTGCCCGAGCCCGCGCCGGGCGAGACCGCGACCCCCGACCCCGGTGTCGTGGACCGCATCCTGGTCAGCCTGCAGAAGCGCGAGTGGTGACCCGACCGTTTCCACCGTGTCCGCGCTTCTCGCACGCGTGTCCGCACTTCTCGCACGCGTGTCCGCAACGTGCGACGCCAACACGCGTTCCTGGGACGCGGACACGCCGCTGAGGTGACCCCGGCACAGGCGTGTCCGCGCCTCCCGCACGCGTGTCCGCAACGTGCGACGCGAACACGCGTGCGCAGCTCGCGGACACGGCGGTGAAGTTCACGCACACGTGAGACAGCGGCCGCGCCGGATCGGCGTCCGCGCGCCGCAGGCGCGACGATGGGGCCATG
The DNA here is from genome assembly GCF_000231055.2 of Saccharomonospora azurea NA-128. Classification (GTDB taxonomy): domain Bacteria; phylum Actinomycetota; class Actinomycetes; order Mycobacteriales; family Pseudonocardiaceae; genus Saccharomonospora; species Saccharomonospora azurea. The sequence continues at coordinate 1,040,554 of NZ_CM001466.1, forward strand.
ACGTTCGAATCGATGACTCGCTGGCGCCCGGCCACCGGCGCCACGGCGATCACCCTCGACGGGCGTTCAACGACGCTGCTGGACCGAGCCCGCGTCTACGCGTGCGGCATCACGCCGTACGACACGACGCATCTCGGCCACGCCGCGACGTTCGTGTGGGTGGACACGCTGCGGCGGGTGCTGCGGGTACTCGGCGTCGAGCCGATCCTGTGCCGCAACGTCACCGACGTGGACGACGTCATCGACGAGGCGGCGCGCACCGCGGGCGTGCGCTACGACCACTACGCGGCGTTCCAGGAGCTCCGCTTCGACGAGGACATGTCCGCGTTGCGGGTGCCTACTCCCGATCACGAGCCTCGAGCGCACCGCTACGTCGACGCCGTGATCCGGCTGGCCGGTGCGCTCGCCGAGTCGGGGGCGGCGTACGTGCGGGACGGCGGCGTGTACTTCCGGGGCCGGCACGTCGTGGCGCGGTCGCGGATCAACGAGGAGACGGCGCTGCGGCTGGCCCGCGAGTACGGGGGCAAGCCCGACGACCCGCGCAAGGACGACCCGTTCGACGTCGCCGTGTGGCAGCCCGCGGAGCCGGAGCACCCGGAGTGGGACTCGCCGTGGGGCCCGGGGCGGCCCGGCTGGCACGCGGAGTGCGTCGCCATGTCGGTGTCGACGTTCGGGCCGTGTGTCGACATCCACGCGGGCGGCGCCGACCTGCGGTTTCCCCATCACGCGTACCACTCGGCGATGGCGGAGGCCTACGCCGGCGTGTCGCCGTACGCGCGGGCGTGGTTCCACGTGGGCACGGTGCTGACCGACGGCGCGAAGATGTCCAAGTCGCGGGGCAACGAGGTGCTCGTGCGCGACCTCCTGCGGGACCATCCGGCTCCGGTGGTGCGGTTGGCGATCATCGATCGGCCGTGGGCGGAGCCGTGGGAGTACGCGCCGGGCCTTCTGGACGTCGCCGCTGCGAGGTTGGAGGACCTGCACCAGGCCGCGGGACGGCGCGGCGGGCTCACCGACCACTCGGACATCGAGCAGATGCGCCGGCTGCTCGGGGCCGATCTCGACGTGCCCGCCGCGCTCGACGTGGCGATCGAGCGCGGCGGCACGGCCGCCCGCGTGCTGACCGCCGCGCTCGGCCTGTCGTGACCGCTCAGTTCGCGGGCTCCACCGGCTTCACGTCGGGAACGCCGTTGTCCGGGGGCGGCGCGTGCTCGCCGGTCGACTCGGTGATCGGCGCGTCGCCGTTGTCGGTGAGCAGCACGGGAGTCAACGCCTCGCTGCCGCCCTTCACGATCTTCGCGACCTGGACCCCGGACACACCCGCGTGGGAGTCGGCCGAGTAGCGGAACGGCGCGAAGGTGGGACCGGTGAACTCACCGCCCACCGTCTCCAGGGTCCGCACCAGGCCGTCGCGGGTCGGGTCCGGACCGGTCGCCTGGAGTGCCTGCACGAAGGTGTACGCCTGAGCCATGCCGTAGATGCGGTAGTTGGTGAGCTCGCCGTCGCCACCGTGCTCGTCCCAGACCCGGTGCCACAGCCGCACCCACGGGTCGTCGGTGTCCTCCACCCCGGAGAGGTACTCGGTGGTGAGTGCCCCTTCCAGCGAGCTCGCGTCGTCGACGGCGCCCTCGGAGAACCGCGACAGCAGCGAGCCGACGAGCGCGGAGTCGGAGCCCACGTTGCTGTAGACCCACTGCGGCCGGAAGTCCAGGCGTTGGGCCGCCAGCTGGCTCAACGCGGTGAACGACGGCACCGTGAAGCCCACGACGACCTCCGCACCGGCGTCCTTCAACGCGCTGATCTGCGGGGTGACGTCGTTGGTCGTGGGCGCGTACCGCTGCGCGGCGACGATCTGCGAGTCGACGTAGGCGCGGATGCCCTTCTCGCCGTCGTCGCCGAAGTCGTCGTCCTGCAGCAGCAGGCCCACCTTCGCGTCGGGGAGGTTCTCGGCGAGGTACTTGCCGAGGATCTTGCCCTCGATCTCGTAGTCCGACTGCCAGCCGAACGTCCCCGGATACGTCTCGGGCTGGTCCCACAGCAATGATCCGGACGACACGAAGAGGTCGGGCACCTCGTTGTCACGCAGGAAGTCGAGGACGGCGCTGTGGGTGGGCGTCCCGAGCCCGCCGACCATCGCGAAGATCTCGTCGCTCAGCACGAGTTCGTTGGTGACCTGGCTGGTGTTGGTCGGGTTGTAGGCGTCGTCCTTGTACAGGTACTCGATGGTCCGGCCGTGGACTCCGCCCTGGGCGTTGACGAAGTCGAAGTACGCCTTCGCTCCGGTGGGGATCTCGCTGTAGCCCGGCGCGGCGACGCCCGTGAGGGGGAAGTGGGCGCCGACGGTCACGGTGTCGTCGGTGACCCCCGGTTCCGCCCCGCCGGACTCCTCTTCTCCTCGCCCGCCCGCTCCGCAGGCCGACAGCAGCAGCGCCGCGGCCACTCCGGCCGCCAGCGTGCGCAGGAGGCCCCGCGCTCTCGGTTCGGCTCTCATGCCTCGCTCCTTCCGTTCCGTACCCGGCTCCACACCCGACGGCCCAGTCCGGCCACTCCCGACGGAGCGGCGAGCATCGCGGCCACCAGCACGATCCCGTAGACCAGCGGCGCGAGCTGTGCCGCGCGGACGGCGTTCAGACCGAGTTCGGTGCCCAGGTCCGTCACCGCGGGAGGGAGGAACACCAGCAGCGCGCTGCCGAGGACCGCACCGGGTAGGCTGCCGAGCCCGCCCACGACCACGGCGGTGAGCAGCGACAACGACAGCACGATCGTGAACCCGCTCGGCGCGGTCAGCCGGACCACCATCGCCAGCACCGATCCGGCGAGCCCGGCGCAGGCGGCGCTGACCACGAACGCCAGGATCCGCGCTCGACCGAGGTGGACGCCGGCGAGCGCGGCGGCCACCTCGTCGTCGCGGACGGCGCGCCACATCCGCCCATAGCGGCCCGCGGTGAGGTTGGCGAGCAGCACGAGCACGAGCAGCAGCGTTCCCCACGCCACGTACGCGAGGAACTTCTGGTGGCCCAGGTCCGTGCCGGTGACGAAGTACGCCGCGTCGTCGAACCACTGCGCGGGTGTCGGGGTGTTCACGGCGAGTCCCTGCTCACCGCCGAGGAGGTCGTCGAAGTGCACGGCGAGTCCGGGCAGTCCCACGGCGAGTGCGAGTGTGGCACCGGCCAGGTACGGTCCCGTCAGCCGCGCGGCCGCCGCGCCGACGACGATTCCGACGAGCGCGGTGATCACCGTGGCGGCCAGCATCGCGAGCCCGAACGGCAGGAACCCGTCGCGCAGCAGCAACGCGGTGGTGTAGGCGCCCACCGCCATGAGAGCGCCGTGGCCCAGGGAGATCTGGCCGTTGAGCCCGGTGAGGACGGTCAGGCCCGCGGCGGCGATCGCGTAGTAGGCCATGGCGGCGAGCTGGGCGTGCCGGAACGCGTCGACGTTCTCGCACACCACGACGACGGCCACGAGCGCCAGCGTGCTGACGAGCAGATGACGCGCCGGGGGCGACGCCGGAACCCACCACCGCCGGGCCCGCGTCGTCGGGGTCGGCTGACTCATTCAGACCTTCCTCTCGGTCGTGCGGCCGAACAGTCCCCGAGGCCTGGCCAGCAGCACCAGGACGAGGATCGCGAGTGCCGCGAGCGCCACCAGCTCGCTGCCGAGATAGCCGGACACATAGGACAGGGCGAGTCCCACGAGCAGCCCGCCGACCACCGCGCCGGGAGGACTGTCGAGACCGCCCAGCACGGCGGCCACGAACCCGAACACGATCACCGGATCCATGTAGGCGGGGTGGATGAGGCTGCCGCCCGCGATCAGCAGTCCGGCGAGCGAGCCCACCACGGCGGCCAGCGCCCAGCCGAGCGTGAGCAGGCGACCGACGCGGATCCCGAGCAGCCGTGACACCTCCTGGTGCAGGGCCGAGGCACGCATCCGCAGCCCGAGATCGGTGAGGCGGAACAGGGCGACGAGGGCGAGCATCACCGCGAGCACCGCGAGCACGACGAACGCGTTGAACGGGGTGAACGCCACCGTCGTGCCGCCGACGGAGAACCCGGTGAGGGAGAACGGTGCGGGGAACGACTCGTAGGCGGAGCCGAACAGGATCGCGGCCAGCGCCTGCAATGCCACGAACAGCCCCAGCGTCACGATGACGGCGTTCAGCTCGGGTCCGCCTTCGACCGGGCGGATGAGCAGGCGTTCGAGCACGGCGCCGAGTACGAAACCGGCGGCGAGCGCGACCGCGAACCCCACCCAGTACGGCTGGCCGCTCTCGATGAGCGTCAGCGCGACGTAGGTGGTGAGCATCGCCATCGCACCCTGAGCGAAGTTGACGACGCGCGTGGAACGCCAGATGAGCACCAGCGCCAGCGCGAACGCCGCGTAGATGGCGCCCTGGCTGATGCCGTTGAGGGTGAGGTCGACGAATCGCTGCATACGGTGTCTCCCGGGGTCGAAACAGTGCCGGCCGGACCGGTGAGGACGGTGACGAGGAGTCGGGGATCGGGCGAGGGTGGCCTCACAGACCGAGGTAGGCGTGGCGGAGTTCGTCGTCCCCGGCCAGGGTCGCGGCGTCCGCGCTGGCCACCACCCGGCCGAGGTTGAGCACGACGCCGGTGTCGGCGATGGACAGTGCGCTGCGGGCGTTCTGCTCGACGAGCAGGATCGCGAGGCCCTCGGCGTCGACCAGGCCCCGCAGCACCGCGAAGATGCGGGAGACCACTCGCGGGGCCAGCCCGAGCGACGGTTCGTCGAGCAACAGGACCTCGGGCGCCGACAGCAGCGCCCTGCCGATGACGAGCATCTGCCGCTCGCCGCCGGACAGCGAGTGCGCCGCCTGCCTTCGGCGCCCCTCCAGCGACGGGAACAGCGCGTACACGTCGTCGATCGTGGGTGGCTTCCGCGCGGATGCTCGCGCGGCGCCGAGCAGGGCTCCGAGCCGGAGGTTCTCCTCCACCGTCAGTTCCGTGATCACGCCGCGGCCTTCGGGCACGTGGGCCACCCCGGCTCTGGCCACGTCCTCCGCGCCGGCCGTGGTGAGGTCCACGTCGCCGAGGTGGACGCTGCCCGCCTGCGCCGGCAGGAGGCCGGACACCGTCCGCAGCAGCGTCGTCTTGCCCGCGCCGTTCGCTCCCAGCACGGCGGTGACCCGACCTGCGGGTGCCGTGAGGTCGACGTCGTCGAGCGCGAGGACGGGGCCGTAGCGGGTGGTCAGCCCCCGCACGTGCAGACCGCGTCCCGTGTCGACGTCCCGGGTGTGCCGCTCGTCCACCGTGCTGCTCATGCGCGGGCCTCCTCGCCCAGGTACGCCGTGATCACGGCGGGGTCCGCGGCGATCTCGTCGGGCCGCCCCGACGCGATGACTCTGCCGAAGTCGAGAACGGTGATCCGGTCGCAGACCGACATCACGAGGTCCATGTGGTGGTCGACGAGCACGACCGCCATCCGGTCGGACAACGCGCGCACGAGATCGGCGAGCTCGCCGAGGTCGTCGTGCCCCAGTCCGCTCGCGGGTTCGTCCAGCAGCAGCAGTTCGGGTTCCGACACCAACGCGCGCGCCAGCGCCACGCGTTTGCGCACGGGGTAGGGCAGGCTGCCGGGCCGAGCGTCGGCGTAGGCGTCGATGCCGAGCTCGCGCAACACCGCCTCGGCCCGCGCTCGCAGAGCCGCCTCGTCCGCCACCGAGCGCCGCAGTCCCAGCAGCGCGGGGAGGAATCCCGTTCGGCGGAAGCGGTCGGCGCCGACCAGCACGTTGTCGAGCACCGTGAGCCCGTCGAAGAGCCCGAGCCCCTGCAGCGTCCGGGCGATGCCGAGGGAGGCCAGCTGGTGGGGTCGCGGCTGGGTCACCGGTGTGCCGCGCACGCGGATCGTGCCCGCCTCAGGACGCACGAATCCACAACAGACGTTGAACAGGGTGGTCTTGCCCGCACCGTTGGGGCCGATCACACCGTGGACCTCGCGATGCCGCGCCGTGAGCGAGACGTCCGACAGCGCGGTGAGCCCACCGAACCGGACCGTGACGCCGTGGAGGTAGAAAAGGGATTGTTCCGGCCGTGTCCCGCCGGTGTCGATCGTGTCCTCGGTCCGCACGGTCGCACCTCCCGCCGCTGGGCCTCGTCGCCACCCCGTTCGCCGACCGGCCGGGGCACGCCCAAGCCTCGTGTCGGACGCCCAACGACGGCCATAGGCGCTCCGCCCAGCGTTTCGCCGCGGCACTGGGCAGATCGCCCGAACTCGATCACGGCCGTACCGAGTGCCGTGGAATCGGGCCGCGAGCCTGGACTGCGAGCCCGAACGGATCGTCGGGCGCCCCGCACAGCCGGAACCGGCCCGCCTGGGCGGAGCGCACGGCGGCGCTGGACTGCTGGACGTGGTGGTGTGGCCCATGCCATGGTCACTCGAATGACGACGGCAGCGGATCACCCGGCGGACGGCGAGGTCTCCTCGTCGGCGAGAACCGCCCTGCGCGTCCTCACCACGGCGATGCTCGAGGACCTCGACGCCCTCGCCGACCGGCTCACCCTGATGGTGCTGCGGGCCGAGCCCTCCTACGCCGAACTCGGCGTGTCGGCGCCCGACGCACTGCGGGAGAACCTGCGGGCGAACCTCGAACGCGGAGTGCAGTCGCTCGGCGGCTTCATCCCGGACGGCGTCGACCCCAACGACACCTCGCGCGACACCGGCCGCAAGCGCGCCAGGGAGGGCGTGCCGCTGGAAGCCGTGCTGCACGCCTACCGGCTGGGCGGGCAGGTGATCTGGGAAGGGCTGCTCTCGACGTCGCGCGACCGGTTCCGCGGCCGCTACGACCGCGAACTGCTCGACGCGTCGGGGTGGGGCTGGCGGGTGATCGACGCCGGCTCGGCGGCACTCGTCGACGCCTACCGCCTGGAGGAGTCGCGCCTGCGCAGCCAGGAGTTGAGCCGACGCCACGCCTTCCTGGCCGCGCTGCTCGACGGCCGCGGCAAGGACTCGGTCGTCGCGCAGGATGCGGCGACCGTCCTGGGGTTGCCGACGTGCGGGCCGATGCTGTGCGTGGTGGCTCCGGTCGAGAACCCGACCGACGAGCCGCTGCGCTCGCCGAGGGACACGCTCGCCGCGGACGGTTTCGTGTCGTCGTGGCACGTCCGCCCGTCCGACATCGTGGGCCTGGTCGCGCTCGCCGACCGCAGCCCGGCCGACGCCCTGGACACGCTGCGTCCCGCGGTCGTGGGCCGGGTCGGCGCGTCACCGGTGATCACGACGCTCGGCCAGGTCGGCGAGGCGTACACGTTGGCCCGCACGGCGGCGAGGACGTTGCGGACGCCGGGAGTGGCCTTCCTGGACGACCACCTGCCCGAGGCGCTGCTCGTCGGCAGTCCCGAGTTGACCGGCCGACTCGCGCAGGTGGCCTTCGGCGACCTGCTCCGCCTGCCCGACCACGAGCGGGAGACGTTGCTGACCACGCTGGGCGCGGTGATCGACCACAGCGGCTCGCCCACCCGGGCGGCCCAGCAGCTCTACTGCCACCGCAACACCGTGATCTACCGGCTGCAGCGCATCGAGTCGGTCACCGGCCGGTCGATGTCGAACGCCCGCGACCGGTTGCTGTTCACCCTCGGACTGCTCACCGTGCGCCGCAGGGACACGAAGGACACGGCGCATCGCCCCTGACTCGGCGGCCTCCTCCGGGCAGGTGAGTCGCCCGCGTCGAGCCCGCACGCGGGCGGGCCGGGTGGCAGGCTGGGGTGGTGCGGACCTCGACGGCACCACAGCTGCTCGTCGTCTCCACGGAGGCGACGGTGTTCGACCTGTCCACGGTCCGGGTGGCGGCACAGCGCGTCTGGCCGGGTGCCGACGTGCGCGCCCGGGTCGTCTCGCCGATTCCGGCAGGCAGTCGCCGCACGGGCCGACTCCTCGGGCGCCTGCTCGACGCGGAGCGCCCCGACCTCGTGCTGTCCACCCACTCCTCGACGACCGCGGGCCTCGACTGGCTGCGCCGCCACCGCGGGTTCGACCTTCCCGCCGCCTCGTGGGACCCGGGCGACGGTGCCACCGGCCT
>NZ_CM001466.1:1048688-1052196 GCF_000231055.2 Saccharomonospora azurea NA-128
CCTCGACCGGGCGCTGCACCGGCTCGCCTTCCCCGCGGCGCGGCCCGCGACCCGGCGCCTGCCCGCGGCCGACGCGTTGTTCGCCCACGTCGAGACTCCCGCTGTCCCGCAGCACGTGGGCACGGCCCTGGTGTTCGAACCCGGCCCGGCCCTCACGGTCGAGCAGGCTGCCGCCATGCTGGCCACGGTGCCGGGTGCACTCGGCCGGTTCTCCTCGGCGTCCGCGACGCGCGCGGTCCGCTGGTGTGCCGTTCCGGGCCGGAGCGCGTCGGCGCTCGTCGACGCGGTGAGCGTTGCCGACCTGGAGTCCGCAGTGGACACGTTCTTCTCCGTGCCGCTGCAGCCCGCGCACGCCGTCGCCGCCGCGCGACTCGTCACCGGCCTGGCCGACGGGCGCAGCGCGCTGCTCGTCAAGCTGCACCACGCGCTCGCGGACGGCATGACCATGCTGCAGGCGCTGCTGTCCGACACCGACGACGCCGGCCGGTTGTCCTGGGCGAGCCGCCCCGTGTCGCCGATGGGCGACGTGGGCGTGCCGGGCCTGCGGGGCGGCGTCCGCCCCGTCCTCTCGGGACTCGCCCGGCTGGCCGCGGCGGGCCGTGCCCCCGAGGCCGTCACCGACGGGGAGGTCCCCGACGCCCAGCGGCATCACGCGCTCGGTCTCCTTCCCGGGCGAGACGTGCGCTCGGCTGCCCGAGCCGCCGGGGTGAGTGCGGCCGAGTACGTTCTCACCCTGTTCGCGCAGGCGTGGCACGACGTCGGAGCGGCGCGGGGCGACAGGTTCCGGCTCATGGTCCCGTGGTCGGTGCGGGGCACCGACAGCCTGCGGCTGGCGGGAAACCACACGGGCGCCGCGTCCGTCGACCTTCCCGTCGGCCGGCTGGGCCTGACTCACCGCGCCGAGCGCGTCGCCACCGCGTTGCGCTCGCGGACGGAGACGGGAGTGCCGGAGGCCGGAAGCCTCGTGGTGCAGGCGCTCGGTGCCCTGCCTGTCCCGCTGCATCGCGCGCTCGCGCGGCGGATGTACCGGCGCGACTGGTTCAACGCCGTGGGCACGGTGATGCCCGGGCCTCGACGGGAGGTCCGCTGGCACGACGCCGTCATGTCGCAGGCCTACCCCGTGCTGCCGCTCGCGCCCGGCACGGGCCTCGCCTGGGGGGCGCTCACGTGGGGACCGTGGATCACCGTGTGTGTGACCGTGCGCGCCGATTTCGCCCCACTCGCCGACGCGCTCGCCCACCGCATGTCCACCCTCGTCGCCGACTCCGCCGTGCGGGAGACGTCGTGATCACCCCCGGAACGCGCGTGCTGGTCACCGGCGGGTCGTCCGGCATCGGGGCCGCCGCGGTGGAGGCCTTCGCCGCGCGAGGCTGCCACGTCGTCGCCCTCGGCCGCGACCGTGCCGCCCTCGACGACGTGGCACGGCGCACCGGCGCGACGTCCCTGGTGGCCGACCTGACCGACGCGCGCGTGCTCGACACGCTCCCGACGGACGTCGGCGAGCTCGACGTCCTCGTCGCCTCCGCCGGTGTCGGGTGGGCCGGAGACCTCGTCGACATGACGACCGACACGATCGACGACCTCGTGCGGGTCAACGTGTCGGCACCGATCCGGCTCGCGCACGCCGTGCTGCCCGGGATGGTGCGGCGAGGGCGCGGTCGGCTGGTGTTCGTGTCGTCGATCGCCGGGCACATGGCGGTGGAGCAGGAGGTCGTGTACTCGGCCACGAAGGCCGCCCTGAACGTTTTCGCCGCGAGCGTGCGGCACGAGGTGGCGCGCCACGGCGTGGCCGTGTCCGTCGTGTCGCCCGGCGTCGTCGACACGCCCTTCTTCGCCCGGCGGGGCGTCGCCTACACGCGACGGTTTCCCCGCCCCGTGTCCGCCTCGGCGGTGGCCACGGCCATCGTGCGCGCGGTGGACGAAGGTCACGCGGAGCTGTTCGTGCCGCGGTGGCTCCGGTTCCCCGCCCGGCTGCGGGGCCTCGCCCCCGGTCTCACCGACGCCCTGCAGCGCCGGTTCGGTTGACTCAGACGCCGTTCGCGGCGCGCAGGCTCTCCTTCAGCGAGCCCAGGGTGGCGAGCACCGCCGTCGGTTCGTAGCCGCAGTGCGCCATGCAGTTCGCGCACCGCGGGTCCCGGCCACGGCCGTAGGACTCCCAGTCGGTCGTCTCCAGCAGTTCGGCGTAGGTCTGCGCGTACCCGTCGCTCATCAGGTAGCAGGGCTTCTGCCACCCGAACAGCGAGTACGACGGAACACCCCACGCGGTGCAGCCGAAGTCGACCTTGCCCTCCAGGAAGTCGAGGAACAACGGCGAGTGGTTGAGCCGCCAACGCTGGCGGTTACCGCCCGCGAACGCCTTGCGGAACAGCTCGCGGGTCTCGTGCACGCCGAGGAAGTGCTCCTGGTCCGGCGCCTTCTCGTAGGCGTAGGCGGGCGAGACCATCATCTGGTCGACCTCGACCTCGTCGTTGAGGAAGTCGAGCACGTCGATCAGGGTCTGCGGCGTGTCGGTGTTGAACACAGTCGTGTTGGTCGTGACGCGGAAACCGCGGCGTTTCAGCTCGGCGATCGCCTCCACCACCTCGTCGAACACGCCTTCCTTGGCGACGGCGGCGTCGTGGCGTTCCCGCAGTCCGTCCACGTGCACCGCGAACGCGAAGTACCGCGACGGCTTGAGGTCCAACTTGTCGATCTTGCGGCGGACGAGCACGGCGTTGGTGCAGAGGAACACGTACTTCTTGCGCTTCACCAGCTCGTTCACCATCGTGTCGATCTGGGGGTGCATCAGTGGCTCACCACCCGCGATCGACACCATCGGCGCGCCGCACTCCTCGATGGCCGACACCGCCTGCTCCACCGGCATACGCCGTTTCAACTCGTCCGCCGGATGCTGGATCTTGCCGCAGCCCGGGCAGCTGAGGTTGCAGGCGAACAGCGGCTCGAGTTCCACGATGAGCGGGAACTTCGAGCGCCTCTTCAGTTTCTGGCCCAGCAGGTAGCGCGCGATACGCAGACTCTGGTGCAACGGCATGCTCATGGGTGCCGCACCTCCTTCACAACGCTGTCGTTCTTGCCCCGGGCGACGGTCGCCGCCCAGGTCCGCAGCGCGGGGCCGCACGCCCTCAGCGCCGCGAGCGCCGCCACACCTCCCGCGACCGTCGCCGCGCTGAGCAGCGGTCGCTCGGGCGTGTCGACCACGGCACGCAGGACGGCGACCTTTCTGCCGTCGTCCGCCAGGTCCAGCAGCAGACCCGATTCCATGTCGAGCGCCACCGCACTGCGACCACCGCGCACCTCGCGCACGTGGCGCACCATGCGCGGGGACTCGATCAGCGCTCCGGTGTGGACGGCCGTGCGGACCCGGTGGTCGCCGCGGAGCACGGCCGACAACGTTCCCGCCGACGGGCACCGCCACACACGATCCGCCGAACACACCACGTCGGGCACCACGAGATCACCCGGACGCGCGCACTCGGTGAGCGCCGCCGCGACCCCGGCCACGGCCACG
>NZ_CM001466.1:1052296-1103663 GCF_000231055.2 Saccharomonospora azurea NA-128
GCATGGAGCGCGGCGAGCACCGCGTCGCGGCGGCGTGCGCGGACACCCGCCCGCACGACGCGACCGCCGCGCAGCCCGGTCCGCACGCTCAGCGCCTCGACACCGAGCGGGCAGAGGACGATCAGCTCGTCAGCCCGGCCCGACATCCCGACTGCTCTCCACGTACCTTCCCAGCGCGGTGATCGGGAACACCAGGCGGTACAGGTGGTAGTTGATGTAGAAGTCGCCGGGGAACCCGGTTCCGGTGTACTGCGGCTGGTCCCAGCCTCCGTCCGGACGCTGTGTCTCCACCAGCCACTCCACACCCCGCGTCACCACGGCACCCCGCTCCCCCGCGGCGAGCAGAGCCAGCAGCGCCCAGGCCGTCTGCGACGCCGTGGACGCACCCCGGCCGACCCAGGACGGGTCCACGTAGGAGCGCAGGTCCTCGCCCCAGCCGCCGTCCTCGTTCTGGTGAGCCGTGAGCCAGTGGACCGCCGCGCGGATCGCCTCGTGGTCGGCGGGGATGCCGCACGCGATCAGCGCGGGCACCACGGCTCCCGTGCCGTACACGTGGTTGGCGCCCCATCGTCCGAACCAGGACCCGTCGGCCTCCTGCGCGTCCAGCAACCAGCGCACCCCGCGCCGGGCCGCTTCGCTGTCGGCCAGGCCACGGGCCGCCAGCATCTCGACGACGTGCGCGGTGACGTCGGCCGACGGCGGGTCGATCACCGCGCCGAAGTCGCAGAACGGCAGCTTCTCGCACAACGTCCGCGTGTTGTCGGCGTCGAACGCGCCCCAGCCGCCGTCGGAGCACTGCATCCCGATCAGCCACTCGGTCGCGCGCCGCACGGACGCGTCGACCCGCTCGGGCTCGGGGTGCCGGACCCGGCGCAGCCCCAGCACGACCTCGGCCGTGTCGTCGGTGTCCGGGTAGCAGTCGTTGGCGAACTCGAACGCCCAGCCTGACGGTTCGAGGTCCGGCCGTCGCACCTGCCAGTCACCGCCGACGCGGATCTCCTCGCCCAGGATCCAGTCCGCCGCGGAGACGAGCGCCGGATGGTCGTCCGGGGTCCCGGCGTCCAGCAGCGCCGTCATCGCCAACGCGGTGTCCCACACCGGTGACTGGCACGCCTCCAGCCTGCGCACCCAGCCGTCCGCCGTCTCCTCCCGGATCGTGAACCCGTCGAGCCCGTCGAGCGCCTTCGACATCACCGGGTGGTCGATCGGGTAGCCGCGCAGGTGCAGCGCGAGAATCGAGTAGACCCACGGCGGCTGGATCCCGCCCCACCCGCCGTCGGCCTCCTGACGGTCCAGAATCCACTTCTCCGCGCGGTCGAGCGCGGTCGCCCGCAGCGGCTTCACCGGCAGGCGCTCCAGCCGGTGCAGCACGGCGTCGAGCCCGTGGAACAACCCGGCCCACGACATCGCGGAGTCGGCGGAGCGCGTCGCCGCTCCCGTGCGCAGTTCCCGCAGGCTGAAGCCGAGCTGCCGCGCCGGCCGGGCCGCACCGACGATGGTCAGCGGCACCACCGTCTGCCGCGCCCAGCAGGCCCAGTCGTAGATGTTGAGCGGGAACCAGTCCGGCAGCAGCACCAGCTCCGGCGGCAGGACGGGGAGCTCCCGCCACGACCACTGCCCGAACAGGGCGAGCCAGATGCGGGTGAACACGCGGGTCGCCTCGATGCCGCCGCTGTCGAGAATGTACTCCCGCGCGCGCCGCAGGTGAGCGGCGTCGAGCGGGTCGCCCGCGAGCCGGAGCGCCGTGTAGGCCTCCACCGTGGTGGACACGTCGGCGGGACCGTCGTGGAACGTCGCCCAGGTACCGTCCTCCCGCTGCCGCGACCGGATCCACCGAGCCGTCTCCTCGGTCACGCGCGGATCCGAGATGCCGAGGAACTGCCGGAGCAGCAGGTCCTCCGCCTCCATCGTCACGTTCGTCTCCAGCTCGCCCTTCCACCAGCCCTGCGAATGCTGCAGCGAGAGCAGGTGGTCGCGCGCGGAGTCCACACAGCGCCGGACGCGATCCGGTGACGGTGCGACCACGGGGGCCGGCTCACGGGTCAGGACATCGGTCATCGGTCACGCTCCACGACGAAACGGGTGAGGTCGGTCAGTGCCGCCCGGATGTCCGAGGGCGGATTCGCCACGTCGAGGGACGCCTCGGCGTCGGCGATGTAGCGGTGCGCACGCTCACGGGTCCAACCGATGGCGCCCGTGTCGTCGATCAGGTCCGCCATCGTGCGCACGTCCTGCTCGTTCGGCGGTCGGTCCCTGCGGTAGTACTCACGCAAGGCCAGCGCGCTCTCGGTGTCGGCGTTCAGGGCCACGGCCACGGGCACCGACTTCTTCCGCACACGCAGGTCGGCGAGCACGGGCTTGCCGGTGACCTCGGGACTGCCGACGATGCCGAGCAGGTCGTCGACGAGCTGGAAGCCCATGCCGAGGTTACGGCCGAAACGACCGAGCGCGGCCACCACGGTGTCGTCACCGCCCCCCAGGCGCGCACCGACCTCCGCGGCACACGCCATGAGCGAGGCGGTCTTCCCGTCCTCCATGCGCAGGCATTCCTCGACACCGACGAGCGCGCGGCCCTCGAACTCGATGTCGGCAGTCTGCCCCTCGATGAGCCTGCGCACGGCACCGGTCAGGAAGCGGCTCGCGGTGAGGTCGCCCGTCGACTCCAGTACCTCGACGGCCAGGTTCAGCAGGGCGTCTCCGGCGAGGATCGCGGCGGGCGTGCCGAACAGGGCCCACACGGTGGGCCGGTGGCGACGTTCGGTGTCCCCGTCCATGACGTCGTCGTGCAGCAGCGAGAAGTTGTGCACGAGCTCCACCGCCACCGCGCCCGCCAGCGCGGACTCCGGTCGCGCGCGCACAGCCTGCGCCGCGAGCAGGGCGAGTGCCGGACGCAGCGCCTTGCCTCCGGCGCCCTCCACGGTCTCGCCGTGTTGGTCGGTCCACCCGAGGTGATAGCTGACGATGCGCCGCATCGCGGGATCCAGGGTGTCGACCGCCTCCCGCAACGCGGGTCGGACCAGCAGCTGGGTGGCGCTCACCTCGGACGGCAGGGTCGTCGTCATCGGCTCACACCCCCCGCCAGGTGTGCAGCGACGAGCTCGGCCGCTCGGTGTCCACTTCGCACGGCTCCCTCCATCGTGTCGGGCCAACCTGTGGCGGTCCAGGATCCGGCGAGGACGAGGCCGGGCAACGCCGTGCGCTGGGCCGCACGCAAACTGTTCGATCCGGGCCCCTGGCGGAAGGTGGCCCGTCGCTGTCGGGTGACGAAGAACCTCGAACACGGTGTGGTGGCGGCGGCGGGGAAGAACCTGGCGAGTTCGGCGAGGAACACGTCCCGCAGCGCCGACGCGGGCGTGGTCAGCCACGTCTCGGCCGCCGAGAGCGACACGGCGAGGTACTGCCCGGAGGTCAGGCCCGCCGCGGCCGTCCGGTCGAACAACCACTGGACGGGCGACGACACCGCCGCGGCGAACGTCAGGTCGGTCACCGGCCGTTCGTACACCACGTGGACGTTGACGATGGGCACCGCCCCGAGCCGCGTGAGTCGCGCCTCGGGCAGTCCCGCCCGGCCCGGCGCCACCCGCATCGCGGTCTCGGGCGGCACGGCGAGAACCACCGCGTCGGCGTCGAGGACCTCGTCGTCCATGCGCACGAGGAACCGTTCCCGCACGGGGGTGATGCCCCGGACGGTGCTGTGGGTGCGCACCTGCCCGTGGCGTTCGAGCAGGTACTTCTCCGCGGGCCGCACGTGCAGGTCGTCGAGAGGCCACCGCGGGATTCCGATGTCGGCGCCGTCGGCCGATTCGAGCAGCGCCGTACGGAACACCATGGCCGCCGACGCCAGCGACACGTCGGACGCGTGGCCGTTGAGTGCCGCCACCGTGATGAGATTCCACAGCCGGTCGAGCGTCGCGTCGTTCTGACCGTGCCGGCTGAGCCAGTCGGCGAAACTGAGGGAGTCGAGCGAGGCGTCCTGCGGGTCGAGACCCCGCAGCGCGAGCGCCGCGCGGAACACGCGCAGCCGGTCGAGCGGGCGCAACGCGGCGTAACGGGCGATCGCCGGCACGAGGTGGAGCGGCGCCCGCGCGTCGGTGCGTCGCAGCTCGGTGAACCGACCGCCCGGGGCCAGCACCGGCACCCGGAAACGGTCCTGCATTTCGAGACCGTCCGCGCTGCCGAGCCGGGTGAGCAGCGCGTGGTAGGCGGTGCAGCAGCGCAGTGTCACATGCTGCCCGTTGTCCACGGTGAGGCCGTCGCGCTGGAACGAGAAGGTCGCGCCACCGAGCCGGGACCGCGCCTCCAGGACGGTCACCGCGAATCCCGCATCGGCGAGATCGCACGCGGCGGTGAGCCCCGCGAGACCGGACCCGACGACGACCACGCGGACGTCCCGAGGACCCGACCCGCGCGCCCGAGGCTCCGCACACGGTGCCGTCACGGTGTGCCTCCCATCAACGCCACGCAGGCCACGAACGCCTTCTCCCAGTCGGGCAGACCGGTGCGGCCACGCAGCACGAGCGACGGCCGCAACGCCATCCGGGTGAGCAGCCGGTGGTAGATGCCCGCCATCGCGGCGCAACACGCCCGGCTGCGTCCGTCCAGCACGTCGAGCAGCCGCAGCCCGCGTTCGTACCACTCGTACGCGCGAGCGGCCTGGAACTCCAGAAGTGCCAGGAGGTTCTCGGTGTCGTCGACGAACGCGCCGTGCGCGTCACGGTCGAGCGTGCAGCCGAAGCGTTCGAGCTCGTCGGTGGGGAGGTACACCCGTCCGTTGTCGAGGTCCTCGACCACGTCGCGCAGGATGTTGGTGAGCTGCAAGGCCACGCCCAGGTCGTCGGCCACCGGCTCGTCGCGAGCACGGTCCGGACTGCCGAAGACCGCGAGCGACAGCCGTCCGATCGACCCCGCCACGCACTGGCAGTACTTTCGCAGCGCGGGAAAGCTCCCGTACTCGACGCCGAGCACGTCGGCACGGCAGCCGTCGATCAGGTCGTCGAACGCGTCGAGGGGGAGGTCGAACCGGCGGGTGGCGTCGGCGAGCGCCAGCAGCACGGGATCACCCGAGCCGGCGTCGAGTCCGAACTCGACCGATCGGAGGTCCGTGCGGGCGTCCTCCAACCCCTTGAGCTTGACCTCGGGACTGAGGTCGCCGTCACCGATGTCGTCGATCCTGCGGGCGAACGCGTACACCGCGCTCAGGGCGTCACGCTTCGGTTCGGGCAACAGGCGAATGCCGTACGAGAAGTTCCGGGCCTGCTGGCGGGTGATGGCCACGCAGGCCCCGTAGGCGTCATCGGTCCTCACCACGCACCACCCGTCCTCAACAAGGTCAGGGCCGAGGCCGCGACGTGCGCGCGCCGGGGACGCGGTGACCGCGCGAGCAGGTGGAAGCCGGCTTCGGCCAGCGCCGGCGCGGGGGCCGGGCCACGGGGGAGGTAGCGGGCGATCGCCACCGGGGCGGCTCCAGGCAGGGTGGCCAGGAGGGGAGGGCCCTGGTCCAGCAGGTCCAGGGCACGCGGCACCGGGAGGGGGAGGGGGGGGGGCACGCCCGTGCTCGCCCGCGCCGCCACGAGATCGTCCTCGGCCACCCCGTACCGTTCGAGGTCGGTGGTCGGGAGGTACACCCGGCCCGCGTAGGCGTCCTCCACCACGTCCTGGCAGTGCTCCAACACCTGCAGGGCGCTGCAGATCCGGTCCGAGAGCACGCGCCGTTCGGCGGAGTCGGCGTCGAACACGCGCAACACCAGGCGACCGACCGGATCGGCGGACAGCGAGCAGTAGTCCAACAGGTCGTCGAAAGTGCGGTAACGGTGCACCAGCTGGTCCCGGCGATTGGCCTCGACGAGCCGTTCCAGCTGGTTCCGGGGGAGGTCGCACACCGCCACGGTGTAGGCGAGCCGCTGGTACAGCGGGTCGGTCGTCACGCCACCGGCGTAGAGGCGGTCGAGCTCCGCGGACACGCTGTCCAGAAGCGAGAGCCGATCGCCCGAGGCGGCGTCGCCGATGTCGTCGACCATGCGCGCGAACGCGTACAGCGTGAGAAGGTGCCGGCGGTAACGGGCAGGCAGCACGTGAAGCGCGACAGGGAAATTCTCGTGTCGTGCCCGTGAGTGCAGCCGCTCCAACGGCGGTGACGCCTGTGCAGCTTCGGCGTGCATGGGCCTCGCCTCGTCCCGTCCGGCCGGTGAGCCGAGCGTCGGCATCTGGGAGATTCCATTCTCGTCCGGGACAGGCGTCGACGGCAACTCCGTTCCCATGGGTTCGATCCTTCCGGGGCCGATGGCACGCGTCCGGCGTCGGTTCGCTCTGACTTTTCCTGGTCCACCGGAAATGCTATGGCGTCACGACCCGCCCGCAACCGTAGAGACGAGTCCACGATCGTGTGACCGCTCCGCTCAGTGAAGCGGATTTCCACGGCCGACACTATCCACAAAGGTCACAAGGCCGCACCTCCCAGCTCGCCTCCGGATCACTGGTCAATCCACTTGAGACTGTAAGCTACGGCGTTACGACGGCACGTCCGGTGAGCGTTCCCTCCTCCAATCTGCGATAGGCCTGCGCCACGTCGTCGAGCGAGAACCGGGTCACCTCGGTGTGCAGCGAACCCCTGGAAGCGAGCGCGAGAACCTCGACCAGCTCGGGACGACTCCCCCAATAGGTGGTCTGCACCGACAACTCGAACGGCATGGCGAAGAACGACACGGGCAACCGCCCTCCTCCCAGACCCACGATCGTGAGGTCGCCGAGCACCCGAGCGACCGACGCCGCCAGAGCCAACGTCTCGTCGTTGCCGACGCAGTCGACGACGACGTCCGCGCCCCGTCCCCGCGTCTCGTCGCGTACCACCTCGGCCACTCCGTCACCGGGGCGGAGGGTCACGTCCGCTCCGAGTCGCCGCGCCAGCTCCAACGCCTCCGGCCGGGTGTCGACGGCCACCACCCTGGCGGCGGTCGTCGCCTTCACGACCTGCACGGCCAGATGCCCGAGCCCACCGACACCGATGATCACGGCGGTGGCGGTGGGGGTGAGTTTCGACCACGAGCGGCGCACCGCGTGATACGGCGTGAGTCCCGCGTCGGTGAGCGGCGCGGGACTCACCGGATCGAGGGCCGTCACCCCCGGTCCGCACCAGAACCTGACCCGGCCCCGGTTCCGGGACGTCCACCTCGGTCAGGACGGGCTCGGTCAGCCAGTCGTGCATCCGGAACGCCCGCATCGCCGCTCCCTCGTCAGCCCTCGTCACCCTTCGGTGGCCGTACGACCATCACAGGGCATTGCGCGTGGTGGATCAACGCCTGACTGGTGGAACCGAGGAGCAATCCCCGGAAACCGCCGCGCCCACGGCTGCCGACGACCACGAGTTGTGCCGTCTCCGACCTGTCGAGCAGCTGTCTGCGGGGCCGGTCGCGCACCAGGACCCGCTCCACCTCGACGTCGGGATACTTCGCCTGCCAGTCCCCGAGCTGCGCGTCGAGCTCGGCGCGGACGTCCTTCTCCTCGGGCGAGTTGGTGAAGAACATGCGGGCGCGGCGCAACACGCTCTCGTCCTCGACGTCGGCCCACGCGTGCACCGCGACCAAGGGCGCGGAACGCCGCTGCGCCTCGTCGAAGGCGCACGCGACGGCGCGGTCGCTCAGCGAGCTGCCGTCCATGCCCACGACGATCGGCCCGGTGGAGGGCGGCTCGGTACGTCCCTCCCCACACCGGACCACGACCACCGGGGCGTGGGCGTGCGCGGCCACCGCGACGGCGGTCGATCCGGCGAGCATCCCGGTGAAGCCCCCGAGCCCGGAGGCGCCCAGCACCACCAGTGCCGCCTTCCGCGACCGATGGGTCAGGGCGGGGACCGGCGGTTCGTCCACGGCCTCGACCGACACGGCCAGCCCCGGCGCCACCTCCGTCGCCTCGTCGGCGGCGGACTCTACGAGGGTCTGTGCTTCCTCCAGCAGGGTCTCGATGACGCTCGGCGGCACCGGAGCCTCGGTGGCGAAGTACCGTGCCACCAGCCCGTAGCCGTACACCACGTGCAGCGGAAGCGAGCGCTCGGCGGCCCGCTCCGCCGCCCAGCGCACGGCCAACCGCGCCTTGTTCGATCCGTCGACTCCCACGACGACCGAATCGCGTCCGTCCTCCCCCGCCATGTCCGCTCCCTTCCCCTCCGGCACCGCCACACACGAGGAGCACAGCCGACCGTAAGGCGGGAAGCGAGCCGGGCGCCGCCATCGTTGGTCCCGTCCACGTCGGGACTTCAGACCCGAGACGAGCGCTCAGGGGGAAGGATCGAGAACGGGTGGGCGTACAGGTGGGTCAGCAGCCCGGTGCACGCCGCCATGGCCTGCACGTCCGGGCCGAAGCGGCTCATCGTGAGGATGTCGCCACCGGGCAGCGCGGTGGCGCTCTCGTAGGCCTGCCTGACGGCGGGCAGCTGCTCCGGCGCGTCGGTGAAGGCCTGCCCGCCGAGTACCACCAGCTCGGGGTTCACGATGTCGCGCAACAACGCCACCGCCGTGCCCAGCGCCCGGGCACGATCGGCGAGGATGGCGTCGGCCGCCGGGTCACCGGAGCGCGCCGCCTCCCGTAACGCCGCGAAGTCCGGGCGGGTCAGCACTCCGGCACGGACGGCGCGCTCCAGCACCGCGCGTTCGGCGACGGTCACTTCGAGGCATCCCGTCCGCCCGCAGTGACACGGCACGTCCCCTCCCACCGGGAGATGCGCGATGCTGCCCGACTGCCCCGGCCCGCGGTGCAGCACGCCGTCGACGGCGACGGCCGCACCGACCATCTCGCGGGCGTAGACGTAGAGCGCGCTGCGCGCGTGCACCGCCTCCCCGAACAACAGCTCCGCCGTCGCCATGGCCGGCACGTGCCCGTCGAGGTGCACCGGCAGGCGGGTGACCGACTCGACGATCGCCGCGGCCGGGACGGCGCGCCAGCCGAGGGGACCGTGGTCCAGCAGGCCGCGTTCCGCGTCGACCTGACCACCGATCGCCAGTCCCACGCCGATGATCCGGCGCTCGGGCCAGTGGGCCAGGAACGCGCCGACCTCGCGGGCGATGTGTTCGAGCACGTCCTCCGGGCTGCCGTGCGGCGTCGGCATGCGCACACTGTCGAGCAGCACACCGCGCAGCGTGCTCAACCCGTACGTGGTCGTCGTGATCCCGACGTGCACACCGCACGCGGCGATCACGTCGTCGTTCAGGTCCACCGGCACCGTCGGCCTGCCGACCTCGCCGGTCGGCGTGGGCGACGGTGACTCGCTGAGCAGACCGAGGTCGACCAACGTCGCGATCTGCCTGCTGACCGTCGGCATGCTGAGCGAGGTGTGCCGTGCCACGGCCGCCCGGGACAGCGGACCGTACGCCCGCACCGCGCCGAGCACCGCCGCCGCGTTCGCCTCCCGGACTCCGCCGGCCGTTCCCGACGACGTCCCGTTCCGACCGAGCACCCTCTCCGCCACACCGACCTCGCTTCCGCCCTCAGCCCACCGAACGACGGTCATGGTGTCAACGCATTCCACGGCGTGGACTCACCGGGTAATTGTTTCAGCGCTTTTCTTAACAGCGTCTGAAATGGGTGCTCGACTCACTCGGTGGGAATGGCGTGACCCGATTCCCCGTGTACTGCCATGATCGGGACCCCGCTGGCGGCGGCCGGGTCTTTCGGCTGGCGGCCTGGCGATCGCGACCATCCGGGAATCGGAGACATTTGATGCAGACCTTGTTGCTGTTCGGACTGGCCGGAATTCTGGCCCAGCTCGTGGACGGGTCGCTGGGAATGGCATTCGGAGTGACCGCCACCACGACTCTGGTGACGCTGGGCACTGCTCCGGCGGTCGCGTCGGCCGCCGTCCATCTCGCCGAGGTGGGCACCGCGTTGGCCTCGGGTGCCGCGCACTGGCGGTTCCGCAACATCGACTGGCGCACCGTCGTGATCCTCGCCGTGCCCGGTGCGGTGGGTGCCGTGCTCGGCGCGTACGTCCTGACCTCGCTGCCGATGGAGTTCGCCGAGGTGTGGATCACGGCCGTGCTCCTGCTGCTCGGCCTGTACGTGCTCGTCCGCTTCGCGTTCCTGCGGCTCGGCGCCCTGGTCGCGACGCGTCGTCCCAGCGCCCGGTTCCTGGCTCCGCTGGGACTCGTCGCCGGTTTCGTCGACGCCAGCGGTGGCGGCGGGTGGGGCCCGGTCGCGACCACGACGCTGCTGTCGTCGGGCCGCCTCGAACCCCGCAAGGTGGTCGGGTCGGTGGACACCTCCGAGTTCATCGTCGCGCTGGCCGCCAGTGCGGGCTTCCTCCTGACGCTGTCGCAGGAGCACGAGCTGAACTACACCGTCGTCGCGGGTCTGATGATCGGCGGTGTCCTCGCCGCACCCCTGGCGGCCTGGCTGGTGCGCAAGCTCCCACCCCGGGTACTCGGCGCCGCGGCGGGCGGGCTGATCGTGTTCACCAACGCGCGCACGCTGTTGAACGCGACCGACACCGGCTCGACCGTCACCACGGTCGTGCTGACCGGCGTCGGCGTCCTGTGGGCGGTGGGGCTCACCGCCGCGATCCGATCCGTGCGTGAGGAACGGCGTCGACGCGAGCACGAAGCGCACGAGACTCCGGTGGGCTGACAGGGTCAACCACCGGGCGCGCGCCGTGCGTTGACAGCGAAACGCCGTGTCCCGCGCACGCCGTCGACCGTAGGCTCGTGCGATGGCGACTGTGCGGCTCGACGGTGTGCGACTGGCCTACGACGATGTCGGAGAGGGGCCTGCTGTCGTCCTCGTCCATGCGGGCATCGCCGACCGGCGTATGTGGGACGACCAGGTGACCGCGCTTTCCCCGGCACACCGTGTCGTGCGATACGACTGGCGTGGCTATGGCGAGTCCGGTGAGGCCCGAGGCCGGTTCGCCCACCACCGCGACCTGCTCGGTCTGCTCGACGCTCTGCACATCGAGTGCGCGACAGTGGTGGGCGCGTCCATGGGTGCCGCCTACGCCGTCGATGCGGCGCTCGTGGCGCCACACCGGGTGTCCGGGTTGGTCCTGCTCGGTCCCGGACTTTCCGGCCACACCTGGCCCGAGGCGATGCTCACCGAAACCCGCGAGCGAGTCCACAGTGCGGTGCCCGCGGATCGGCTCGCGCGCTATCGCGCGGGCACGGCGGAGCACATCGAGCCCGCTGACGTGATGGCGATGGCCCTCGCCCAGGCTCGCTTCCTCGTCGCCGGCCCCTCTCGGGACCCGGACACGGTCTCTCCCGCCGTCTGGGACCGGGCGGTCACCATGCTGTGCGACGTGTTCCGTCGACTGTGGACCGCGCCGGAACACGTCGCGCTACAGCCGGATTCCCCGGCGACAGAACGGCTCGGTGAGCTGTCCATGCCCGTGACCGTGGTGAACGGGGAAGCGGATGCACCGTGGATCCAGGACGTCGCCGAACTCGTCCACACCGGGGTACCTCACGCTCGTCGACTCGACCTGCCCGGCGTCGGCCACCTTCCGGCGCTGGAACGGCCCCGTGAGGTCACCGCCGCCATCCTCGACACCGTCCGTGAGGGCCGACCGCGTCGACCGAGCGTCAGCCCATCGTCTTCTGACCGTCGATCGTCTCGCGGATGATGTCCGCGTGCCCGGCGTGCTGCGCGGTCTCGGCGATGAGGTGCAGCAGCACCCGGCGCACCGACCAGCGCGCACCGGGCTCGAACCACGGCGCGTCGGGCAACGGGTAGGACGTGTCGAGGTCGGGCACGTCCGCGATGGCCCGCTCGGTCTCGGCCGCGACCTCGTCGTAGCGGGCCAGGACGCTCGCCAACGTCTCACCGGGGAGCAGCTCGAACCGCTGCTCGTGCTCACGCTGCATAGCCTGCAGGCCTTCCTCCGTGGTCGGAATGTCGATCGCGGCGAGGTCGCCCTGCGCGAACCGGATCCACGTGTGTTCCGTCTCCGCGACGTGTTTGATCAACCCACCGAGGCACAGTGCGCTCACGGTGGGTCGCGCGACGGCGTGTTCGTCGCTCAGCCCCTGCACCGTGTAGCGCAGGGCCCCTCGGTGCAAGGCGAGTGTGCCGAGCAGATCGGAGCGCTCGGCGGTCAGCGTCGGTGCCTGGGTCATTGTGAACCCCTCTCGATCGGAATGCCGCCACGCTAGCCACCGGCACCGACAGAAACCGCGCGTTCAGCCGCCCGAGCGGCGAGCGCGTTCGAGCGCCGGGCCGAAGCGCTCCCGTACCGCGTGCCACGCCTCGACGACCTCGGCCCGCTCCGGCTCCACCGGTTCGGGATCGGCGCGGTCGCCCTGGAACGACAGGAGCAACTGCACGACGCGACCGACCACGTCGGGGTGACCGAGTGGTACCGGTGGTTCCACGCGCACGGCGGGGTCGGTCTCCCTGCTGACGAACGCCGCGACGCGTACCCCTCGCGCGAGCAGGTGCTGCCGCGCCGCCGCCGTGTCGGTGTCCCACCAGTCCGCGTACGAGCCGTCGGCGTCGGCCTCGACACCGGCCCGCGTCATCGGGGCCGGATCGACCACCACGACACTTCGGACGCGGTCCGCGTGAGCGTCCGCCAGCCGCAATGCCGCCTCGGCGGCCGTGCCCGCGGCCACCAGGTGGGCGTGGGTCGCCACACCCTCCAGCAACTGGTCCACCGACGGCGTGTCACCGGTCTCCGCGGGCAGCCGGCACCAGCCGACCCGGAGGTGGTCGGCCAACGGCCTCCACGTCGCGGGCAACGCGTCGTGCTTCGCCTCGCCCGCCGGGTCGAGCACCAGCAGCACGGGCGCCGACTCCAGCCCGTGCCACACCACCGGTGGTCCCGCCCCGCGGACGTCGTCGTCCTGGAAGTCCCTCATGGACGCAGACGTACCCGGCATTGATCGCGACTATGCGTGCCGGCGACGCGCAACCGCCCGAGGACGGCGCCATCCCGGCTCACCCGAACCGGTCCGGCGGTGCCCTCGTCGGTCCTCGTCGCCCTGTACGACCCGCCGCCGGTTCGTAGACTTGCACCTTATGCCCGGTCGAGGCCACTACCACCACGGTCACCTGCGCCGTGCCATCATCGACGCCGCCGTGGACGTCATCGCTCAGGACGGCATCGGAGCCATCAGTCTCCGCGACCTCGCCCGGCGGGCCGGTGTCTCCCACGCCGCCCCGGCGCATCACTTCCACGACAAGGCGGAGCTGCTCACCGCCATCGCCGTCGAGGGGTTCGAGCTGCTCTCCGATTCCCTGGAGGAGGCACTCGACACCGCTCCGCTCCCGCTGCTGGAAGTGGGCACCCGGTACGTGCGGTTCTCCGTCGAACATCCCGGGCACTTCGAGGTCATGTACCGGCCGGAGGTCTATCATCGCGACGACCCCGACCTGGTCGCGGCACGGCTCTGGGCCCGACGCGTACTGTGCACGGGCGTCTCCACCGCGTCTCCGGGCCTCGACGACGAGGTTCTGCGGTCCGGAGCGCTCGCGGCCTGGGCCCTCGCGCACGGCTTCGCCACGCTGGCCCGCAGCGGCAACTTCGACGAGTACCTCGAACGCACGTCGGCCACGGAGCTCTTCCACCGCATGGCGGTGCGGGTGCTGTCGATGGGCACCTCGCCGGGCGAACCCGCCTGACCCGCCGGTGCCGCGCCTCACACGGCACCGGAGGTCACCTCGACGGAGGCGGGGTCAGCGGCGTTCGTGTCCGCGTTCCACGGCGGCGATCAACTCCGGACGCAGCGCCTCGGGCGCGATGACCGCGTCGACGGAACCGACCTCGACCGCACGGCGGATGGAGTGGATCTCGTCGAACTCCGCGGCGACCTCGCCGAGCTTCTCCGCGCGCACGGACGTGCGTACGTCGGCGAGCTGGGTCGCGAGCTCGGCCCGCTCGGAGTCGTCCGCCTCCGCCAACCGCGCCTCCAGGTCCCGCACCCGCTCGTCGGCGGCCGTGCGGTTGGCGACCTCACCGGAGAACACCACCGCCGCGGCCGGTGCGCCACCGATCACGGACGCGAACGACCCGTCGACGGCGAGCACCGTCATGTTCGGGTTCAACGCCTTCGAGAAGACGACGAACGCACCGCCGTGGTAGCGCGAGATCACGCAGAACACGATCGGGCCCTCGAAGTTGACGATCGCGCGGCCGATCTCGGCGCCGTACTCCAGCTGGAGCTTGCGCATCGATTCCGGCGAACCGTCGAAGCCCGACAGGTTGGCCAGGACCACCACGGGACGGTTGCCGCTGGCCGCGTTGATCGCGCGCGCCACCTTCTTGGACGACCGGGGGAACAGCGTGCCCGCCGTGTAGGTGTCGGGCCCGTCCGTGGGCGGGAACCCGCGCCGCGGCACGGATCGCGACTCGATGCCGATGAGGCACACCGGCCACCCGCCTAGGTGCGCGTCCTGCACCACCGCGGTCTCGGCGTCGGCCATGCCCGCCCACCGTTCGAGGACGGGGTGGTCGGCGTCGGCGACCGCGCGCATCACGGTGCGGATGTCGAACGCCTTCTTGCGGTCGGGGTTCGTCTCGGGCGAGAAGATCTCCCCGACGGTGGTGAAGTCGCTGCCGACGACGTTGTGCGGGTAGGGGCTCACGTCGCGGTCACGCGGGTCGGTGGTCTCGGCGCGGCGGGGTCCGCTCTCCCCCGGAGCGACGTAGGTGTGGTCGTAGTGCGCCATCAGGACGTCCCGGGCGCCCGCGAGGTCGGCCGCCCAGTACTGGGCCTGGCCGTTGGGGCCCATCACCCGGTCGTAGCCGCCGATGCCGTGGTTGTCCTCCGCGGACACCCCGCCGGAGAAGTCGAGCGACTGCTTGCCGGTGAGCACCATCGCCGAGTCCGGGGTCATGACGAGGATGCCCTTGGTGTGCATCAACATCGTCGCCTCGGCGTTCCAGTAGGGCTGAGCACCGACGTTGATGCCCGCCACGACCACGTTGATCTCGCCGCCGTCCTGGGTGAAGTGGACGATGCGCTTCAACGCCGCCGCGACCCAGTCCATGTTCTCGGTACCGGAGTCCATGGCGATCCGCGCGCCCGCGGAGAGGGCGAACCACTCGAGCGGCACTCCCATGCGTTCCGCGAGGTCCAGGGCGGCGATCACGCGGGCGCACTCGGGTTCGGCGAGCGCGCCGAGTGCCTTCGTCGGGTCGCCCAGGAGCACCACGCGGGTCACGCCCTGCGGGTGGCGGACGGTGGGCGTGGTGACCACACCGGCGACGATGCCCGCCGTGTTGCCGCCCTTCGGCCGGTCCACGGGGACGAGCGTGCCGTCGGCGTCGAGGTCGTGTTCGACGAACGTGCCGTTCGGACCCGCGAGCAGGCCCACCAGCTCGTAGGGATAGACCGTGTTGCGCCGGCGCGCCCGCAGCACCTTCTGCCCGTACGCGTCGAGCGGGCGGACGACCTCAGTGGACGGTGTGGTCATGCGCACGCTCACCCCCGAGCCGGGGGTGTGCGTGATGAGCACGGCGACCTCGCGCGTGTCGCCGGTCGCGGGGTCACGCCGCCGGCCGAGGAACTCGACGCGTTCGACACCCGCGCCCGCGGTGGTCGGCACCACGCGGCGGGCCACGGCACGCAGTTCGTCGGTGGTGAAATCGATCGTCGGCCACACGTAGATGACGATCCGGTTGGTGTCGAGGCGCTTCTTGGCCGGGCGGCGCACCTGCTGCTCACGAATGGCGTCGAGGCAGGCGGCGAGCGACCCCTCCACGTCCGGCAGCGCGAGGACGCGCCCCTCGGAGTCCCGCAACGGCGTGAGGTCGCGGACCTGCGCCATCGCCACGAACCGCTCGTCGGACGGGTTGTCCGGCGCGACGCACCGCACGAGGTGGACCTCCTCGTCGGCGGACGGCAGCCGGGTGAGGTCGAACTCGCGGAGGCGCCGCAGCTGGAGCCGCTGCGCGATGAGCGGGTGCAGACCGCGGATCAGCCGGTCCTCGGTCAGGCCCTGGGCGGACGACCGGAAGGTGAAGTGCTGGTGCATCACCGAGCCGGTGCGTCCCGCCACGGTGACGGTGACCCGGCGCACGGCACGCGGCAACGCCACCTCGGTGAGGGTCGCGAACAGCTTCGCCGCGGCCGTCTCGTCGTCGGCGAACTCGTCGGACCACGCGAGGTAGAGGTCGACGACCACGCTCGCGTCGTCGGCGGAGCCGGACGCGGCCGCGTCGATCGCGTGCAGCGCGTCGGTCAGCTGCCGCGGGTCGGCGGCCGTGGACACCAGCCGCACCCGCTCGGTGTCGAGCTCGTATTCGGCCGTCACACACGGGAATCCGGAGACCTGCTGGACCCGCACGTTCGCGAGCGACCGGTCGCGGTAGTAGCGGCCGGCCATGACCTCCAGCAGCGGCCCCAGGTCGGCGCCCTCCCGGTGGATGCGCTGCCCGACGATGCGCACCAGCGGCTCGGCGCACGCGACCATGGCGGCGATCCGCTCGGCGCGGTCCGGGCAGTCCGGGTGCGTGTCGAGATGGCGCAGGTGCTCCCGCACCTCGACGTAGGTCTCGGCGCGCTTCCGGCGCAGCATCGGCTGAGCGAACCACCGGAACACGACGCTGCGGGCCAGGTCGGCGACCACGGGGAAGCGCACCTGGGTGGCGGCCACCAGGTGTTCGAGCATGTGCCCGACCGGCTCCCGCACGGACTGTTCCGGCGCGGGCTCGGTGAGCCACTGCCGCAGCAGCGCGGTGACCAGCCCGACGTCGCTCGCCGCCCGTTGCTGGGCGCAGAACAGGCGGAACACGGCCTCCGTCAGCTCCGGCCCCTGCTCCAGCTCGTCGACGCCGTAGTGGGCCAGGGCGCGGGACAGCCGCTCGCAGAACTCCTCCGACAGCCCGGCCCGGTCGATGTCCAGGCTCTGCAGGTAGGTGTGGAAGTACTCCCGGGGGCTGTGCACGCGGGTGTCGGGTGACCGTTCGTCGGCGACCGGCCGGTTGCGGCTCAGCTCGGAGAGGTCGGCGAACACGTGCAGCAGCTGCCGTTCGGCCTCCACCGGACGCTCGCCCCGCTCGACGAGCTCGCTCCTCGCCGACTGGTACTCGCGCACCACGCGGTCGACGTCGTCCGAGTCGAGGTCGAACCCGAGGAGCCGGCTCCGCAGGTCGGCGAGGGCGCGCTCGGCGCGCTCCGCCGCGTCGAGGGACGGGGGCGCCGACGGCAGTTCGAGCTCCTCGCCGGCGGACTCGGCCTGGTCCGCGTCGGCGTCCTCGGTGTCGAGCGGCTCCAGCCTCAGCAGCGGCGCGCCCGCCTCGACCTGGCTGCCGATCGACACCGGGCGCTCCCGCAGCACGGCGCGGAACGGCGCCCGCAGCACCGTCTCCATCTTCATGCTCTCCAGGACGAGCACGGGCGCACCCGCCTCGACCTCGGCGCCCACCTCGACGGGCGCCGCGACCACCAGCGCGGGCGCCGGTGAACGCACGATGCCACCCTCGTCGCGGCTGATGCGGTGGACGGCGCCGTCGACCTCGACCACGTGCACCGGGCCGTGGGTGCCCGTGACGAAACGGAACCGCGTGCCGTGCGCGACGAGCTGGCCCGTGGCCTCGCCGTGACGCTCGATCTCGACGTCGATCCGGTGCGTGACGGGCCCGTTCTCGATGGCCACCCCGTACCGCCGTGGCGCGGTCCGCGCCACGGTCACCCGGTAGCCGGTGCCGCGCAGCTTGAGCTCCACCGAGCGAGGGCCGGAGTGGCGGATCTGCGGCCGCCCACCGTGCGCGGTCGACAGCAGGTGCTGCTGTTCGGCCTGTTCGGCCTCGGTGTAGGAGTCGATGGCGGCGATCGCGAGCGCGACGCCCGCGTGCCGCGTCGACCGCAGACGTCCCTCGCCGCGGACCCGGTCGATCCACCCGGTGTCGGCGCTGGCGTCGACGACCTCCGGCGCGTCGAGGAGGTCGAGCAGGAAGCTCTTGTTGGTGGAGCCGCCCTCGATCAGCACGCTCGTGTCCGCCACCGCGCGGCGCAGGCGACCCAGCGCCTCGTCCCGGTCACGGCCGTAGGCGATGATCTTCGCGATCATCGAGTCGAAGTCGGCCGGGATCGTGTCGCCCTCGCTCACTCCCGTGTCCACCCGGACGCCCGGGCCCGCCGGGAAGTTCAGCAGGCTGATCCGGCCGGGTGCCGGGGCGAAGTCGCGGTCGGGGTCCTCGGCGTTGAGTCGCGCCTCCACCGCGTGTCCGAGCTCGGACGGCTTCTCGCCCTCCAACCGGCCCCCTGCCGCGACGTGCAGCTGCGCCTTCACCAGGTCCATACCGGTGGTGGCCTCGGTGATGGGGTGCTCCACCTGCAGGCGGGTGTTGACCTCGAGGAACGCGAAGAGCTTTTCGCCGGGGTGGTAGAGGAACTCCACCGTCGCCGCTCCGCGGTAGCCCACCGCGAGCACGAGCCGTTCCGCCGAGGCCTTCAGCTCACTCGTCTGCTCCGGCGAGAGCAGCGGTGACGCCGACTCCTCGATGACCTTCTGGTTGCGCCGCTGGACCGAGCAGTCGCGCACCCCCAGCGCCCACGCCGTGCCCTGACCGTCGGCGATGACCTGCACCTCGACGTGCCGCGCTCCGGTGACCAACCGTTCGAGGAACACCACGCCACTGCCGAAGGCGCGCTCGGCCTCCATCCGGGTGCGTTCGTAGGCGTCGGTGAGCTCGTCGTCGGACGACACCACCCGGATGCCGCGTCCACCACCGCCGGCGGTGGCCTTGAGCATCAGTGGATACCCGATCCGGTCCGCGGCGGCGCGGGCGGCGTCGAGATCGTCCACGGGCCCGCCGCTCCACGGCGCGACGGGAACGCCGACCTCCTCGGCCAGCAGCTTCGCGCCGATCTTGTCACCGAGCTTGCGCATGGCCTCGGCGCTCGGACCCACGAACGTGACGCCCAGCCGATCGCACAGCTCCGCGAAAGCCGGGTCCTCGGCGACGAAACCCCAGCCGACCCAGGCCGCGTCGGACCTGGTCTCGACCAGAGCGCGTTCCAGCAGCTCGAGGTTCAGATAGGGCCGCGCGGACGCCGCTCCCAGGCAGTACGCGTGATCGGCTTCCCGCACGAAGGTGGCGTCCCGATCGGCGTCCGTGTAGAACGCCACGGTCTCCAGTCGCGGCCCACCCTCGGCGTTGCGCTCCCTGACGGCATGGATCAGCCGCATAGCGGCTTCCCCGCGGTTGACGATGGCGACCCGACGGAACACCGAACTCCCCTTACCCTGCTGCGACGACACGCGACCGGCGCGGACGCCTCGGCAGAGACGACCGGCCCCTGCCACTCTCGCGGTTGGGAGCCCCTTCCGGTAATGATCGGACTCACCACGTCGCGTCAGCGGGTTTTGTAGGAATCTGCCAAACCGCTCGTCAGGTCACTCGACGTACCGAAGCGGTCACGCGATCACGCCGGGCTCAGCGACCGCGACGGCTCCGGGTCGGCGCCGGCGCGGATCACCGGCTCCGCAGCGGGCTCGGGACGGCCTGCCGGGGTGCTGTGCCCGCGTGTCAACGAGCGCAGCACCCCGGCCGCCACGGCGGTCGCCACCAGCGTGACCAGCCCGGAGACCAGCAGCGCCTCCTGGGGACCGAACCGTTCGGACAGCCAGCCGAGGGCGGGTGCCCCGAGTGCTCCCGCGCCCCCGGCGACTGTCCCCTGCACCGCCAACACACGGCCCCGCATGCTGTCGGCGGCGTCCAACTGCAGGCGCGTGCTCTTCACGGTGTCGATCACCACCGCGCCTGCCGCGATCGGCAGCAGCACCAGCGCGAACCCGGCGAACCCCGGGACGTAGCCACTGATCGCCTGCAGCACACTCGTCACCCCCGCCGCGACCAGGAGCACGGGGAGGGTGAAGTCCTTGATCCGGGCGGCGAGCAGCCCGCCGAGCACCGTCCCGACGGCGAACACCGAGGACAGCGTTCCGTAGCCCGCGGAGCCCGCGCCCAGCGGTCCTTCCGCCATGGCGGCCATGCTCACCTGGTAGTTCCGGCCCAGCGACGACAGGACGAACCCCAGCGCTAGCAGCACGAGAAGGACGTGCCGGGTGCGCAGGTAGCGCAGTCCGGCGCGCACCCCGGCGTGTTCGGGCTTGCTCACGGCCAGAGGGTGGAACTGCGTCGTGCGCATCGCGAGCACCGTGACGATGACGGCGCCGAAACTCACCGCGTTGAGGCAGAACAGCAAAGGCTCCCCGACGACCGCCGCCAGCACCCCGGCGAGGCTCATCCCCAGCACCCGGCCCACCGAGTTCATCACCGAGTTCCACGCCAGCGCGTTGCCCAGGTGCACCCTGGGCACCACCTGGCTCGCGAACCGTCCGAGCGCCGGCCCCTCGAACGTGCCGACGAGGCCCGCGGCGGCGGTGAGACCGAACAGCACGGGCAGCGGCAGACCGGCCCACACGGTGAGCGCCAACGCCAGCGCGATGAGCACGTGCAGTGTCTCTCCGGCCAGGATGATCCGACGGGGCGACACCCGGTCGGCCAACGCGCCGGCCCACGGCCCGCACACCATCGCGGGGATGGTGGACAGGGCCACGGACAGTCCCACGGACGTCGCCGAACCGGTGCGTTCCATCACGACCCAGTTCAGGCCCAGCACCTGCATCCACGTTCCCGTGACCGACACGAGGTCGGCCAGCGCCCACAGCCGGTAGTTCCGGCTGGAGAACGCGCGCAGCATCGGCGGCAGGGCTTGCCGCAAGATCCTTCAATCCCTTCGGGGACGGTGCACGCGGCCCGCACCCGCGCGTCGGGGAGCGCGAGGGGCACGGCGTCCACCGCATCGACAGCAGTGTGAGCGCGACCGGACGGTGTCGTCGTCGAACGGCCACCAGCCGCTGGGCCCTCACGCTACCGAGCGGGACGAAGGGCGTCCTCACTTCTCGCCTGTGGTGATGGCAACAATGAGGTTTGATCCGGGCGAACCCGGACATGCCGTCGCCACAGTCGATCCCGGTGCAGAACAAGTCCACTACGGACAGTACGACGCATACTCGCAGTGGTCAGTCGTCGACAGGCGCCGGTGCCGTCTCCGACCGATCCGCGCGACGTCTGCACCACTTCCCCTGGACACACCACGGCCGCGGACGAGGGCCTGGCGCCTCGCCCGCGGCCGGGTCGAACGACGGTCAGCGGGTCGTCGGGCCCTCGCCCGGACCCCGCCGCTCCTCGTCGATGTCGAACTGCTCCTTGCGGACCTCGCCGGAGATCGTCTCCTCCTCGGTGACCGTCTCCTTACCGAGTCGCACCTTCTCCACGGGCACGTTCTCCTTGGTGACGTGCGCCTCCTCGCGGTGCAGGGTGATCTCCTGCTCCTCCTCGCCGATCTCGTGCGGTGTCCCGCGCTCGGCTCCGGTCACCGGTTCCCGTTCGATGCGGACCTCTTCGTGGGACACGGGCACCGTCATCTGCTGTTCCTCGGTCACGACGTACTTGCGCAGCCGCACCCGACCGCTTTCGACGTTCTCGGTGCTCGCGTGCAGTCGCTCCTCGGACCGCACCATGCCCTCGTCCTCCGAGCCGGGCCGCCCCTGGGGCATGTCGCTCGGGCGCCCCCGCCCGGCCGTCGTTCCCGTCTCCCCCGCCGCTGTCGTGCCCGCGGCGCCGGTGGTACCGGCAGTACCGGCGGCTCCGGTCATGCCCGTGGTCGGACCCGTCCCACTCCGCTCACCTCGACCGCCGGTGCCCGTGTCTCGGCCCGTGGACTCCTCCGGCATCGCGGACCTGGGGGTCGGGAGGTTGTAGTGACGGTACAGGGCCGCGGCCTCCTCGCCGGAGAGGTCGCTGTCGGCGTCCGTGTGAGGAGCGTCGGAGACCTGCGCCTTCGACACCGAGACGTGGACGCCGTCGGAGTCCATCCGCGCGCCCTGGAGCGGCACGAAGCTCTCCCTCTGCCCGAAGAGGCCCGTTCGCACGGTGACCCACTCCGGGTCTCGCGATTCCTCGGCCAGGTAGACGGTGCCCACCTTGCCGATCTTGCGGCCCTCCGCGTCGACGACCGAGTTGTCGACGAGTTCCTCCGGACGCAGTGTCGTGGCCACGATCGCTGCCTCCCTTCCGCTGTGTGTGCACGGACCGGGTCGAACAAGCCGCCCAACCCTCTGAGCAGCCTTCACCTCACACCGACCGTGAAACAGCGAACCCGAGCCAATCACCCACACGGGTGTGGTCGACCGGTCGTCTCGTGAACGACTGACCACGCCGCGTACTGCGGTCAGCCCTTCACACACACCACCTGCTTGAGGTGGGCGACCACCTCGACCAGGTCGGTCTGCGCCTGGATCACCGAGTCGATGTCCTTGTAGGCCGCCGGGATCTCGTCGACGACACCGGCGTCCTTGCGGCACTCGACCCCGCGCGTCTGCTCGGCGAGATCCGCGGCACTGAACTGCTTGCGGGCCTTGGTGCGGCTCATCCGCCGCCCCGCACCGTGGGACGCCGACTCGAACGACGCCTTGTTACCGAGGCCACGCACGATGTAGGAGCCGGTCCCCATGCTGCCGGGGATGATGCCGAGATCGCCCTTGCCCGCGCGGATCGCACCCTTGCGGGTCACCATCACGTCGACGCCGTCGTAACGCTCCTCGGCGACGTAGTTGTGGTGACACGAGATCGGCTTCTCGAACCGCACACCCGGCACCGTCTCGGCCAGCGCACGCTGCACCAGCGCGAGCATCGTCGCGCGGTTGCGCGCCGCGTACTCCTGAGCCCAGTACAGGTCATGCCGGTAGGCCTCCATCTCCGGCGTTCCCGCCACGAACACCGAGAGATCCGGATCCGGCAGGTCGGCGTTGTGCGGCAGCGACTTGGCGATGTCGATGTGCCGCTTGGCGAGCTCGTTGCCGATGCCCCGCGAACCCGAGTGGAGCATGAGCCACACCCGGCCCCCGTCAGCACCGCCCTGTTCGAGGCAGACCTCGATGAAGTGGTTGCCGCCGCCCAGCGAGCCGAGCTGCCGCCGCGCACGGTCGAGCAGCTTGTGCACCGACGGGTGCAGCTCGGAGAACCGTGCCCAGAACGGCTCCCAGCCGCCGACGCCGGGGACCTTCGCCGGGTTCACGGGCGTCTTGTGCAGGTCGAAGCCCACCGGGACGGCCGCTTCGATCCGCCTCCGCAGAGGGCCCAGGTCGTCGGGCAGGCCGGACGCCGTGAGCGACGTCCGCACGGCCGACATGCCGCAGCCGATGTCCACGCCCACGGCGGCCGGGGACACGGCGTCGCGCAGGGCGATCACGCTGCCGACCGTCGCCCCCTTGCCGTAGTGCACGTCGGGCATCACGGCGAGCCCGTGGATCCACGGCAGGGTGGTGACGTTGCGCAACTGCTGCAGGGCAGGCTCCTCCACCGTCACCGGGTCCGTCCACATACGAATGTCGGTCCGGGCGCCCTCGATCGTCGTGTACACGCTCACCACCTCACGTTCCTCGTCACCGTTCACCCTCCCCGATCCCGAGGCGGGCCGACAACATCATTTCCGAACGCGAGAACACCGCGTCCCCGGGGCTGGGCACGGGCCCCGGGGACGCGGTGTTCGATCGGGCACTCTCCGTGCCCGAGTCAGGTGTCGGCCGCCATCACCTCCTCGCCTGCTCGGCGGCCCGGACGATGCGGCGCTTCTCGGCCTCGGAGATCACGTCGGACTCGGCCAGCTCGGTCGCCACGGTGGCCGCCCGCTCGGCGGAGTTGCCGTGACCGTGGTGCTCCCCGTGCGTGGCGAGCACGTCGTTGATCGTGCAGCCGTTGCCGGTGTCGACGTTGGCGACGGTGGTGTCGTGCCCGCCGATCACCACCGTCGGCCGGATGTCGGAGCCCGGGCAGGCATCAGCCTCGGCGGCGACCACGGTGAACGTGATCGTGCCGTCCTCGCTCCGGTTTCCGGCGTGGTCGATGGCGTGGTACAGCACGGTGTGCTCGCCGGGGCGGTTCACCACGATCGGTTCCCCGTAGGGAGTGTAGGAACCGCCGTCGAGGGAGTAGCGCAGGAACCGCACACCCGAGTCCGGGTCGTGGGCGGACAACGACACCGTGGCGGAGTCCACGTAGTCCCAGTCCGCGTTCTGGGACCCCGTGACCTGCGCCGTCACCTCGGGTGGCGTGGTGTCCTCCTCGTCGGCCTCCACGACCGTGAAGCTCGCCGAGCCCACCTCGGAGGTGTTGCCCGCACGGTCGGCGGCCCGGTACTGCACCGTGTGTTCACCGGGTTCGTCCACCACCACCGGCTCCGAGTACGGCTCGAAGCCCGCGCCGTCCAGGTCGTACTCCACACTGTCCACACCAGATCCGCCGTCCTGGGCGGCCAGTTCCACCGTAGCCGAGCCGACGTAGTTGCCGTCCCCGTCCTGGTCCCCGGACACCGTCGCGGAGACCTCCGGTGGAGTCGTGTCGTTCGGGTCGCCCTCCACCACGGTGAAGGTCACCGAACCCACCTCGGAGGTGTTGCCCGCCCCGTCCGTGGCGCGGTACTGGAGCGTGTGATCACCCGGTGCGTCGACGGTCACCGGGTCCGAGTACGGCTGGAAACCGGCGCCGTCCAGGTCGTACTCCACACTG
This sequence comes from Saccharomonospora azurea NA-128, assembly GCF_000231055.2. Lineage (GTDB taxonomy): Bacteria > Actinomycetota > Actinomycetes > Mycobacteriales > Pseudonocardiaceae > Saccharomonospora > Saccharomonospora azurea. Next base: position 1,076,796 of record NZ_CM001466.1, read on the forward strand.
TCCACACCGGAGTCGTCGTCCTGGGCGGCCAGCTCGACGGTGGCCGCGCCGACGTAGTTGCCGTCCCCGTCCTGGTCACCCGACACGGTGGCCGAGACGGACGGAGGCGTCGTGTCGTCGCCACCGCCGTCGTCCTCACCGACCACCAGCACACCCTGCATCGTCGAGTGGCCCGGGATCGCGCAGTAGTACCGGTAGGTCCCGGGCGAGAGCACCACGTCGACCTCGTAGCGGCCCTTGTTCGCGTCGAACGGGCTGGCGACGATGTTGAGGTCGACGTCCGAGTTGTGCTCCGACGAGGCCGTGTCGAACGTCAGCGTGTGCGACATGCCGGTCGTGTTGCCGGTGGCCTCGCTGTTCTCGAACACGATCGTCGCCGGCCCCGGCTTCGCCGTCGCCGGGGCGGAGACGTACTCCGTCATACTGTCGCCCGCGGTCCAGGTCAGTACCTGCTCCTGGACCGCGTCCCTCGGCGCGTCTCCCCCGCCCGGCAGCGCGCCCGCCGGGACGAGCCACAGTGCGACCACGGACGCGGCGACGCCGGCGACCACCGCGCCACGCACGGTTCTCTTTCGATGAGCCCGTAGGCTCGCGAGCAACTGGCGAATCATCGTCGACTCCACTCCTCAGGCGGTCGGGTCACAGTTCCCGCACCCGGACGTTGCGAAACTCGATTACATCGTCACCACCGTGGTTCTGCAGTCCGATGTACCCGGAGACGAACTGCCGCAGATCGGTCGCCGGATCACCCTCTCGGGAGGACTGCTTGCCGGGAACGTTGTCGAACTCGTTGATCACCTTGCCGTTGCGCACGATCGTGTAGTGCTGACCCTCCACCCGGATCTCGTAGTCGTTCCACTGCTCCTTCGGCGTCACCCCGGCCCGTCCGTGGTACACGCTGTCGAAGTTGTAGACCGAACCGGTCTTCTGCGGCTCACCCGACTTGCCGTCGTAGATCTGGATCTCGTGTCCACAGTAGATCGCGACCCACGCCTGCGAGTCCTTGGCCGAACCCTTGGTCCCGCAGCTGGTCGAGGGCCGGTCCTTCGACGGCACCCGCGGGTCGGGGAAGCGGACGAAGACGCCGCTGTTGGCGCGGTGCTCGTCCGGTGCGACATCCCGGAACTGCAGCTTCAGGGAGAAGTCGCCGTACGCCTTCGTGGAGTACCAGAGCATGCCGAGCCCGCCGTCCGCGCGCAGCGATCCGTCCGGCTGGAGCTCGAAGCTGCCCGCGTCCGCCTGCTCCCAGCCCGCCAGCGACTGCGGCGTACCGTCGAAGATCGCCTCGTATCCGTTGTCGCCCTCGGCCCCGATCCCGGAGTTCCTCGCTGCCTTGACCAGCGTGTTCTGCTCCGACTTGCTGAGGACACCGTCCTTCACGAGCGGCTTCGTGACGTCCCGGACATGGGAGACGAACGCCTTGTTGTCCGGCCAGCTGCTCTCGTCGTCGATCAGGTCGTCGACCGTGCACCCGCCCGCGACGTCGTGGTTGGTGACGCCCGTGTCGTCGTCGCGATAGTGCACGGTGCGACCGGTGTCCGGCACCGCGCACTCCACCGCGACCTCCTTCTTCACGGTCACCTTCTCACCGTCGGCATAGGTCACCGTCAGGGTCGCGGTGTAGTTGCCCGGCTCGGCATAGGTGTGCCTCGGGTTCGCCTCGGCCGACGTGGTGCCGTCGCCGAAGTCCCACTGATGCGACACACCGCCGGACCGCAGCCCGTCGAACGCGATCGTCAGCGGCTTGTTCTGCACCGCGTACGAGCGCGCCGCCGGAGCCGGCGTCGCCGGACCGCCCTTGTACGTCACGCGGATCAGCTTCTGGTTGTCGTCCAGACTGAAGAATCCGCCCGCGTAGTCGAGCAGGTACAACGCCCCGTCCGGTCCGAACTTGGCGTCCATCCAGCTCTGCAGCTGGTCGGAACCACCGCCACCCGGGATGATCTTGCGGAGGTCCTCGGCGAACGGCGGTGGCGTGGCATCCTCCACCGTGGCCGGGTCGATCGTCACCGCGATGCGGTTGTTGGCGTTCGACTGGTCACCGATGAACCACTTCCCGTCCCAGTACGCCGGCCAGGCCACCCCGCTGTCGGTGTCCACTTCGGAGCGGTAGTAGGTCGGCCCGGACATGATGGCCTGCCCACCGCCCTTCAGGTACGGCCAGGTGTAGGTGCTGTCGTCGATCTCGTAGGTCGGCAGGCCGCTGCCGTCCCCGCGCTCCGGGAACACCGGACCGCCGCCCTGCGGCGAGTACCAGATCATGTTGTTCCGCACCGGAGGCAGGTCCTCCAGCCCCGTGTTGCGCGGCGAGGTGTTCTTCGGGTTGTCGCAGTCGTACCACCCCGTGAGCACGTCGGCGTCCTCGTTGCTCCGGTCGCGATAGGGCTGCTTGTTCCCCATGCAGTACGGCCAGCCCTGGTTGCCCGCCGACGTGATGATCGTGGCGTTCTCGTACTTCGCCGGCCCCAGCTCGGGGTCGGGTTCGCCCGCGTCGGGCCCCACCCAGGCGGCGGTAAGCCAGTCGTGCTTGGCGTCGATCTGGATCCGCGCCGGGTTGCGCACGCCCATCACGTAGATCTCGGGCCGCGTCTTGTCACCCGGGTCGGCCGCCTCGGGGAAGAGGTTGCCCTCCGGAATGGTGTACGTGCCGTCGTCCTCGGGATGGATCCGCAGGATCTTGCCGTTCAGGTCGTTGGTGTTGCCCGACGTACGGCGGGCGTCCTGGAACGACACGCCCTTGTAGTCCTTGGTCCAGTTGTTGCCCGAGTACCCGTCCGAGCCCTGCGAGGAGTTGCTGTCACCGGTGGCGACGTACAGGTTGCCCTCGTCGTCGAACGCCATCCCGCCACCCGCGTGGCAGCACGAGTGGATCTGCGTGTCCCACGCCAGCAGGTCCTTGCGGCTGTCGAGGTCGATGGTCGCCGACCCGTGGTCGTAGGTGAAGCGCGAGACCGTCCGCTCGCCGATGCGCTTGTCGGTGTTGATCGACTCGTACGGCATCCAGTACACGTACAGCCAGCCGTTGGTGGCGAAGTCCGGGTCGAGCTCGATGCCGATCAGCCCCTCCTCCGCCTTCACGAGCTCGTCGCCGCTGCCGCGGTTGCCGAACACGTCGAGCGTGGCGAGCAGCTTCACGCGCTCCGTCTCCGGGTCCCACTGGTGGATCGTTCCGCAGCCCAGACCGACGTTCTCGTCCTCCCAGTCGGGGATCGGCCCGGTCGCACACGCCGCCTTGCCGATGTAGAAGACCGTGCCGTCGTCGGCGATCGTGAGTCCGTGGGGCTCACCGATCTGGTCGAGCCGCCCGGGCAGGTTCTCACCGGTCAGCCGCTCGATCTCGTAATTCTCGGCGATCGTGGCCTGGCAGTCGCCGCGCACGAGCCCGGTCGTCCACTCCAGAGCCCCCAGGAGGTGGCCGCGGAAGTTCTTCTCGCCGTAGCTGTCCGCCGTCCCGCCCATCGCGGTGTAGAACGACCGGCCACCGCCGTAGTCGTGGCACCACGAGATCGGGTGGAACGGCCCGTTCGCGGCGGGACCCGGGTCGTAGGTGTGCTCCTGGACCTGCGCGACCGTGTGGACCTCACCGACCGGGCTCGACTCCCAGTTCAGCCACTTGTCGGTGCGCTTCCACGTCAGCGGCAGACCCTTGTTCGCCGGGTGCTGCCGGTCGGTGACGCTGACCACGGCCTCCTGGGCGTCCGGATCCACCGGCTCGGTCTCGTCGCCGGTGTAGAGCTCGAACTCGGCGAGCTGGGTGGCGTCCGCCCCGCGGTTCGCCGTGATGTTCAGCCGGTAGTGGGAGTAGCTGGTCTCGTTGTCGAATCGGTACTGTTTGGGCTGGAACCGGTTGGGGAAGTCCTCATCGGACTGGGAGTCCAGGTCGGTCCAGTTCTCCCCGTCGTTCGAACCCTGCAGCGTCCAGTCCTTCGGGTCCCGATCGGGGAAGTCGTTGGCCGACACCACGCCGTAGTGGGAGACGGCCGTGGGTTCGGCGAGCTCGACGCTCAACCACGCGGAGCTGTCGAACGCCAGCCACTTGGTGTCGTCCTTGCCGTCGACCGCGTGCGCCGCGGACTCGTTCGGTGCGTTCTCATTGCTGGCGCTGGCACTCGCGACCTCCGCGGGCGTCGGCCGGGCACCCGCCGGCCTCGCGCCGACGAGACCGGAGAACCACGCCGAGCGCTCCTGCGCCCGCGCCGCATCACGGATGCCGAGGAACCCGCCCCCGTTGTCGAGGTAGCTCCGCAACGCCGCTTCCTGCGACTGGTCGAGCTCGGACCCGTGCGCCGACAGGAACACGACACCCCGGTACTTGCTCAGGTTCTCGCTCGTGAACGCGGCCGGGTCGGTGGTCACGTCGACGTCGAGGCCGCTCGTGGCACCCAGCTCGCCGATCGCGTCCGCCGCACGCTCGACCGGGTCGTCCTGCTCGTCCGGGGCACCGTGGAACACCAGCACCGACGCCGCCGGCGCGGCGGCGCGCTCCCGCGGCTTGCCCTTGCCGTTGCCGGGCTCCGGCGCGCCGAAGCTCGGTGTCGCCGCCAGCCCGAAGACCAGCGTCAAACCGGTCGCGACCACCATGGTGCGCCGGAACAGCGTCGGTCTCGCACGCCCGGCGCGGGGTAGAGCTGACAATCTTCTTCGACCCATCTCTACTCCTCACTGAAAGGGTGTTACAGGCCAGTTCGACAGGTCAGCGACCGGGTGGTGTCCTAGTGGCCACCCTGATGTCCGAGGTAGCGGTCGATCGCCTCCTGGGCGCCGTCGGGCATGCTGCCGTCGGCGTTGCGGACGAGGAAGATGCCCGACATTCCGGTCTCGGAATGGCTTTGGACGTGGCAGTGGAACATCCACGCACCGGGCCCGACCCCGTCTCCTGCGATCACCTGGAAACCGAAGGAGTCCCCGGGGTTCAGGTCGCGGTTGTCGACGACCTTGCTCGGGTCGTCGGGGCCCTGGAGGTAGCCGGTGCGGTTGTCGGCCCAGCGGTGCGCGTGGAGGTGGAAGGTGTGGAAGTTGTTGCCGTGCCCGATGGCGATGAACTCCACGCGCTCGCCGAGGTTGGCTTCGAGGATGGGCACGTCCGGCGCCATCTTGTTGTTGATCGTCATGTCGTTGAAGACGACGGTGAATTGCCGGTCGGGCACCACGTCGCCCTCACGCCGGACGACGAGCGCGCCGTACAGGCCCTTCGCGATGCCCTCGGTGCCGTGATCACTGCCGAGCGCGTGGTCGTGGTAGTGCCAGTAGCCCGCACTGCCCGGGATCCAGAAGCCGCCCGGGCCCTCCGACTGGAAGCTCGTGCTCCACACGTAGGTGCGGGTCTCGCCGGGTTCGTTGAAGGAGTCGTTCAACGGGCTGCCGTCGGACGCGACGTCGTAGTTGACGCCGTGCGGATGGATCGACAGGCGCCGGTCGGTGTTGTTCACCAGCTCGATCTCGAGGGTGTCACCCTCCCAGATCTCGAAGACGGGTCCGGGCACGGTGGCCTTGCCCGGTTCGAGCCCGTAGCCGTAGAGGCCGCCGGGCAGCTCCTCCGCGTAGACGGTGACGCGGTGCGTTTCACCCGTGCGGCCCGGGCGCCCCTTGCCGCGCCCCTGCGCGGCGGCGGAGCCGGCACCGAGGGTGGACACGGCTACGGGCGCCACCACCCCGGCCGCGGCGCCGACCAGCATCGAACGACGAGACACCTTCTGGGACTGAGGTAGCCGAGCCTGTTCACCGGTCATGGTCTATGCCTCCAGCGACATGAGTTTCCGTCGGGACGTTAAACACTTCTGGTCTGGACGTAAATATCTAAGATCGAGAACGTCCTACTTTTGAGCAAGAAATGCAGAAGTGGTTACGCTGAACGGCCCAGATCACACGACCGTTCGCAGGCATGGAGAGGCGAGGCTCACGGCGGGTCATCCCGCCGAGCCGCCTCGCCTCACAGGGACTTCATCTCCCCGGCCCCACGTGTCCGCACCTCTCGCACACGTGTCTGTACCCCTCGCACCCGTGTCCGCACCCCCCGTACGCGTGTTCTCACCCCACGCCCGTGTCCGCACCCCACGAACCCGTGTCCGCACCTCACGCACCCGTGTCCGCAGTCCACGTGCGCGTGTCCGCGGCGTGCGACGCGAACACTCGCACGCAGGCCGCGGACACGATGCCAAGGCCCACCCAAGGCGTACGGGAAGTGCGGACACGCGTGCACAGACCGCGGACACGGCGTCCTCCGCTCACCCGGGTGGTGTCAGGCGCTGAAGTCGGTGGTGGAGCGCACCTCCAGGTTCACGAAGCGGGGTTCGTCCGTGCACACCGCACGCACCTTCTCGGCGAACTCCGCGGTAGCGGGGTGCGCCGAGTTCTCCATCCCGGCCGGATAGTCCGGGAACTCCACGATCTCCATGTAGGTGCCCGGCCGGTCCCGGTCGGCTCCGACGAGGGCCCACCGTGCGGTGCGGTCGGCGCCGATCGCGTCGGCCCACTCGCGTGCCATCCGCTCGACCTCGTCGATCCGGTCGGTGTGGAACTCGATCAGCTGCACGAACGCCCCGGGCGTCGTGTCGGCCACCGGCGCGTCCTTGAGTCCCTGCCGCACTCCTTCGCGGAGTTCCTCGTCATCCGTGTGCTCGTGCACGTCGACGGCGTGCTGCACCGCCGCGCGCACCAGTTCCTCCTCCTCGCCACTCATCGCCAGCGTGCACCCGGACACGCTGGGTGTCTCTCGGCAGTCCACGTACTTGCGCGTCATCACCGTTCTCCGTTCCGGTGTCGGCGCCGCTTGACTTTGCTCTTCTCACGGCGCACGGTCGAAAGGCACGCCTTGCTCCCCTCCTCGAGCCGGCCATGTACTTCTCACTACGCACGGTGCGTCAGCTGGTGTCCACTGTCGACACCATCGCCGGGATCACCGCCCCGGAGCGGTTCCCGGAGTCGTGCCTGGCGGTGATGTGCGACCTGCTCGCGGCCGACGCCGTCACCTACCACGAGCGGCACCTGCGGGCCGGGACGGTGCACCGCGTCGAGTTCCGGCGCTGTCCCCCGGAGAACGGGTTTCCCGGCCACCGCGCCGCGTTGTCGGTGCAGCCGTACGCCGACCTGCACGTCACCGTGGTCTTCACTCGCTGGTCGCGCCCCTTCACCGACGTCGAGCACGACGTGTGTGCCTTGCTGCGTGAGCCGATCGCCTCGGTGCTGCGACGCGCTTACTCCGATCGGTTCGTCGGTCCCACGCCGGCCGACACCGACCTGACGTCGCGGGAACGGCAGATCCTTCGGCTGGTCGCGCGGGGCCGGACGAACGTCGCGATCGCGCACGAACTCGCGTTGAGCCCGCGCACGGTCGCCAAGCACCTGGAGCACGTGTACCGCAAGCTCCGGGTCGACGGCCGGGCCGCGGCGGTCGCCAGGATCCTGGGCTGAGCGACGGCACATCCTTCGGCTCACTTCCGCAGCTCGTACACCCGGTTGAAGTCGGTGGCCACGGCTTCGCGTGCGACCGAGAATCCGGCTTCTCGGCCGAGGGCGCAGGTCTTCGCCGGGCCGGCCTGGTTGCCGAGGCCGTAGGCGGGTTCGGCCGACAGTCCGCTCGGCAGGCAGATCCACGTCGACGCGCCCGCCAGCAGGCGACCGAGAGGGTTCAGCGTCTCCTCGATGGTGTCCCAGCTCATCGGCTCCACGAGCATCACCGCGCCGTCGTCGGCGAGCGCCGAACGTGCCGCGCTCAGTGCTCCGACGGGGTCGGGCATGTCGTGCAGGCAGTCGAAGAAGGCGATGAGGTCGAAGGCGCCTTCGAGGTCGGCCGCGCCGGCGGTGCGGAAGGAGACCCGGTCGGACACGTCCGCCTCGGCGGCCCGGTGTTGCGCCAGCACGATCGACGGCGCGTGGTAGTCGATGCCCACGAACGTGCTCTGCGGATACTCCCGCGCCATGATGATCGTCGACGCTCCGAGCCCGCATCCGACGTCGGCCACGCGCGCGCCGGTCCTGAGCTTCTCCTCGACACCGGGCAGGGCCGGGATCCACGTCGTGGTGAGGTTGGCCAGGTAGCTGGGGCGGAAGAACCGCTCGGTGCCGAGGAAGAGGTCCTCGTGGTGCTCGTGCCAACCGACGCCCTCACCCGTGCGGAAGGCTTCGGTGAGGCGGTCGAGGATGCGGGTGGCCGCGGTGAGGTTCTGGAACGCTCCCGCGATGTAGGCCGGGCTCTCGGTGTCGGTGAACACCTCGGCCTGCTCCGGTGACAGCCGGTACCGCGCGGTGGCCGGGTCGGTGTCGCCGCCGTCGTAGGTGACGTAGCCGGTGGTGGCCATCGCGAGCAACCACTCCCGCACGTAGCGCTCGACGAGCCCGGTGCGGTCGGCCAGCCGGTCCGCGGTCATCGGCCCGCCGTCGGCGAGTTCGGTGAACAGGCCCAGCCGGTCACCGATCAGCGCCAGTGGCACGGTCATCGCCGCTCCCACGTCGGCGACCACCTGGTGCAGGAGTTCCTCGAGTTTCTCGGAGTCGACGACGTCGACGGCGTCGGACGGATTGGTCGCGGTCATGTGCGCCTCCTTACGTGCTCCGTCCAGCACACGCGCGCCGAGCCGGAACGTCCATACGCATTGCGCGCACGTCGGGCGGGGTTGGCCTCCCGCGTGCCGGGTACGCCGCTTGCGGGGCCGATCGCGCCCGGCGGACGCGGCGACGGAACCCACCACCCGCTTTCGGGAAGGGACGCGGAGATGGATCGCATCGCCACCTGCCTGTGGTATTCGAACAGCGCGGAGGAGGCCGTGCGCTTCTACGGCGAGGTGTTTCCCGATCTGCGTGTCCACGAGATCGCGCGCAAGCCCGGCGGAGACGCTCTCGTGGTCCTGTTCGAGCTACGCGGCCAGCACTACATGGCCCTCAACGGCGGCCCCAACTATTCGCTCTCTCCGGCCGCGTCGATCTACGTGCCGTGCACCGACCAGGCGGAGGTCGACCGGCTGTGGTCGGCGTTGACCGCCGGTGGTACGGAGCTGCAGTGCGGTTGGCTCACCGACGCCTACGGCCTGACGTGGCAGGTGGTGCCCTCCGAGTTGCCCCGTCTGCTCACCGATCCGGACCCGGCGAAGGCCGAGCGGGCCCAGCAGGCGCTGCTGCCCATGCGCAAGATCGATATCGCGACGATCCGGAAGGCCGCCACCGAGGGGTGACGCCGGACGAGGCGTCTCGCCGCCACCCGGGGTCGTTCACACGCCGGCCACGACCCGGCGCATCGCGGGAAACTCGTCGCGCGAGAGTTCGAGGATGCGCCGTAACGCGGTCGGCGCGTCGTGGAGCACGAGCCGTCGGGGTGAGATGCGTTCGGCGAGGGCGGCGATCGCGTGCACACCTCCGACGTCGATGAAGCCGAGTTCGTCGAGGCGGAGATGGAGGTCGCCGTGCACGGGCAGGGCGTCGAGGGCGATCTCGAACACCTCGCGTGAGGCGAGGTCGAGCTCGCCGTAGACCCGCCACGTGTTCTCGTCGTCGGGATCGGCGTACAGTCCCGTGCCCACACCGAACGTGGAGTGCTGGCGCACCGGGTGCACGAAGGCCAGAGCCGCGGCCGCGCGGCGGTCGACGAACCGGCCGTCGTACCCGCACAGGAGGGTTAAAGGCAGTCGCGCGGTGAGTTCGTCGACGAGCAGCTCGGTGTGGACGAACCGCTCGGCGTCGGACCGGCTCTGCACCGGGGGCGCGCTCTCGACCATGAGTCGGAGTCCGCTGTAGCCCGCCGCCACGGCACCCTCCACGGCGCGCCGGATGAGCGCGAGTTGCTCGGCCAGCACCTGGCCGCCCGCGGAACCCCGGGCCGGCTCGATGCTCATCACGGAGAGCTGGCCGGTCCGCAGCAGCTCGTCCCGGTGCGGCAGTGCCCGAAGATCGTCGGCCAGCTCGTCCTCGGTCTTGTCGGAGAGGTAGAGCAGGCCCTCGCGCCGCGCCACACCCTCACCGGCGAAGGGCACCAACGCCGCACGCCAGTCGTCGGGCCCGGTGTGGAACCAGCAGGCATGATCATGCCAGCCCCGTCCCACCGGGACGGTAAGCGTGCTTGTCCTGCGCATGGCACCACCTAACCAGCTCCCACGGGGAGCGACTGGGTCCGAAAGTCCTTACTCAGCGGTGATCCCGACGACTGCCTGCGCTCCGGCGGACCGTGCGACGGAGCTGCGCGATCCGGGCCGCGCCCAACGCGGCGACGACCAGGGCACCGACCACAGCCGACAACAACATCGACACGCCGAGCGGCAGCGAGCCCGACATCCCGAAGAACCGCACGATGACCGACTCGGTGTTCTGCAGGATGAAGACGAGCAGGACGACGAGGAGCAGCGTCGCCATGATCGCGCTCGCCCACGCGCCACTGATCCTGGTGCGCTCCGCCGCTCGGGCCTTCTCACCCCGCTCTCGGGACGCGCCACCGGCCGGAGTACTCATGACTCCATGGTCGGCCCGACCGACCGGGCTCGCAGGGCAACGTCCTCTTCGCTGCGCTCACCCCGACGATGTGCCACGGAGTCGTCGCCCCACGTCCGCGACGAGACAAGGACCGTGCACAGTGGACCAGGCGGCCGCCCGGTCACCGGTCCGTGTTCCCACGACGGCAGGCTGTACGCACCCCGTTCGACCGACAGCGGCACCGCGACGTGTCCACCGATGCCCTCGCCCTCCGCCACCGGTCACGGCGGGTCACCGTCGTGGCTTCCCGACAACATGATCTGCCGCGCGAGCTTGGCCGCCCTCACCACCGCGCTGTCGGACTTGGTCACGCCCGGCAACGTGTCGTCACTCCGCACCGGACGGTCCTCCAGCTGGCGCAGTAACGACCCGAGTTCCACCCCGAGCCGTTCGACGGCCGCTCCGATGGTGCGCGAGTCGGGCCCCGTGTCGGGTGCGGCCGGATCGGGCCGCAAGGCGGCGATGACCACCGCCGCCAACTGTTGCGCCACACGTTCCGCGAGATCCCCGGCCTCTGACGTCATGGTGCCCTCCCCCGACGGTTCCCTCCCGAGAGTCCTCCGCATCCTTCGCTCGGTGAAGAGCCGAAGGTCCCGCTACGACGACGCGGTGTCGGGGTCGGGCAACGGCACCGTCCAGGTCAACCGCACCGCGCCGTCGCCGGCGTCGACCTGGACCTCTCCACCACGGTCGTGAGCGCGCCGCCGGACCTCCTCCAGCCAGCCGCTGTGGTCGGGCACGGGCGCGGATCCCTCCACGAGGACGTCGACGGTCACCACGTCACCGACGTCGACGTCGAGCGTGATCTCCGGCGGATCGCCGTGGTGGGCGGGCTGCCTGGCGAGCTGCCCGATGGCTTCCCGGGCCACGGCTTCGATGTCCCGGCCGAGCGACTCGGGCACGAGGGTGTCGAGCGCGCCTCCGATCCGCACCGAGGGGGCGGCCGCGCCCGCCGGCGGGCTCGACGCGATGTCGAGGAGTCTGCGCCGCAGGCTGTTGTGCCCGGACCTGCCCATCGAATGCAGGTTGAAGATCGACGTGCGGATCTCCCGCACCGTCTGGTCGAGTCGCCGCACCGCGTCCTGAACCCGCTCGGCCGCGTGGGGATCGCGGATCCGACCGAGCACGCTCTGCAACCCCATTCCGAGGGCGAACAGGCGTTGGATGACGTGGTCGTGCAGGTCCTGGGCGATGCGGTCGCGGTCGGCGAGCAGGGCGATGGCGCGCTCGCTCTTCTGCTTGTCCGCGAATCGCAGCGCCACAGTGGCCTGCGCGGCGAACGACGCCACGAGCGACATGTCCTGGCGGGTGAACCCCGCGGCGCTGCGGCGCCGCAGCGCCAACAGCACGCCCTGCACCCCTTCGGCACTGCGCAGCGGTGCCACCACAGCCGGCCCGAACGACGTGGTGAGACCCGCGGGCAGCCGGGTGTCCGCGCGGCCGAGGTCGTCGAGGACCGCGGGCTCGACGGTGCGCAGCACGTCGGTGAGCACGCCTCGCGCGGCGATCAGTTCACCGACCCGGAGTCGGGGCACCGGTCCGCACACCGCGCCGACCGACAACTCCCCCGACCCCTCGTCGAGCAGGACCACCGCCGCATCGGCTCCGGACAGCTCCCCGGCCGCCTCGGCGAGCCGTTGCAGCGAGCGGTCGGGTGAGGCCCCGGACAGCAGCTCCGCGTTGACCGACGTCACGGCCTCCAGCCACCGGCCGCGCACCCTCGTCTGCTCGAACAGCCGCGCGTTCTCCACCGCGACACCCGCCGATGCCGCCAGGGACCGGAGCACGATCTCGTCGTCGGCGCTGAACTCCCCACCGCCGCGTTTCCGGCTCACGTAAAGGGTTCCGATGGTCTCGTCGCGCACTCGCACGGGTACGGCGAGTGCCGCCCGCGACTCCGGGTCGCGGGCGTGCGGTACCTCGACGTGCGTCGCCGGGTCCGTCGCTGTGTCGGCCGGGTCGTCCGCGTCGAGGGTGCCGTCGTCGGAGTCGAGGTCGACCGACACCCGATCGGGGACCCCCTCCCCGGGGTCGGACACGGTCAACGTGCCGCTGCGTGCGTCGACCAGGTCGACGGCCGCCCGTACGGTGCGACGCAGGGTGACGTCGAGTTCGAGTTGCCCGCTGACGGCGAGCACCGCGTCGAGCAGCGCCTGCAGCCGATCGCTGGTCCGCGAGATCTCCGTGAGCCGGCTCTGCACTCCGGCGAGGAGCTCGTCGAGCTTCAGCTTCGACAACTGTCGCGTGGCCGGCGTCGAGCGCAGCGTGTTCCGCTCCCTGCCGCCGGCTTCGGCACTGCTCGGCATATCGGGCGTGTACCCGAGTCCGACGGTGCCAATCCGCTGGTCACGCAGTCCGAACCGAGCCACCACGGTCCGCCACCGGCCCGGCTCCCACGGCGCTCGACGAGTCCCCGAACCCGCGAGTGAGGCCCGTCAGCGCGCGAGGTGTGCGGGCTGGTGTGTGATCGCCTCGATGTCGGTCGCCGTGCTCTCCAGCAACTGGTGCGACAGGTCGGCCAGCGCCCTCGCGACCGCGAGTTCGTCGCCGATGGCGGGCACGTCGGTGTCGCGCGGATTCCGCCTCGCCACACCGATTCCCGTGTGGCCCGTCCCGTCGTCCTTGCGCAGCAGCGCCTCGGCTCGGGTCTGCCCGTCGTGTTCGTCGATGACGATGTTGATCGTCCAGGTGTTCGTGTGTTCCATGTCGATCGCCTCTCTGTGGATCCACACTGCCTCGCCGTCTCGGCTCGACGGGAGAGACTTTCGTCCCGAACGGGGGGGCTCGCCGAGGCCCCGCGTCCTGCGAACCCGGGCCGCGAGTGGCGCGCGAGAACGCGAGCGAGCACGATGACTGCAGCGACAGCCACACCCCGCGAGCAGTCGGACCGACAGGAGGACACGGTGAGCGAACACCCCACGGTGACCGCCGTCGACGCGCTGGCCGCCGAGCTACTGGACGAGGCGGAGAAGCACCGCGCTCGCCGTACCGCGCGCACACTCGTCGCGGGCAACTCGCTGCGGTCCACGCTGATCGCCCTGTTGACCGGCACCGAGCTGGCCGAACACGACTCCCCACCCGGCGGAACACTGCACGTGCTGGGCGGCAGCGTGCTTCTGCGCACGCCGAGCAGGCAGTGGGAGCTCGCGGAGGGGGACCTCGCGACGTTGCCACCCGAGCGACACTCGGTCTACGCGCTGACCGACGCGACGCTGCTGCTCACCGTGGCGCTGCGCTGAAGCGTGTGGTTCCCGCGCCTCGTCAGCAGTCGTCGTCAGCCGTCGTCGTCAGCAGTCGTTGTCGAAGCAGAACCGCGACTCCGCCTCCTCGGTCTTGCGCACGCTCAACGTCACCTCCTCGTCGGGGGCGACGGTCACTCCGGCTTTCGGTGCCTGCCGGACCACGACCCAGTTGTCGTGGTCGACCACGAACAGATGACCGTCGACCGGCACGGTCGTGACGTTCTCGACTCCCAGGGCTCGCAACGCCGCGACACCGTTTCCGAGCACCACGCCGCGCAACGACGGCATCGGTACCGGACCGGACGGGGCGGTGTCGTCGAGCGCCGCCCTCAGGGGCAGGCAGGAACCGACTCCGAGAGTCAGGACGCCGACGACGAGAGAGCCCAGCTTACGGTGGATTGCGCGCATGAGGTGACCTCCGACGAAGGAGGGGAAGTGGGCACGTCCACCAGTCGGCCCCACTGGCCGGGGGCCTCGCGAACCGTCCTCACCGGAGGGATCCGCCGTTCCACACCCTCATCGTCGCACGGTCACCCAACCGTGTCACCGCCGGAGAAGTCACGGCCCGAGGATCAGCGGGCGAACCAGCGCTGCGGCTCCGGAGCCGTGTTCTCGTAGATGTGCTTGGCCTCCTGGTACTCGGCGAGTCCGGCGTGGCCGAGTTCCCGCCCGACGCCCGAGCGCTTGTACCCGCCCCACTCCGCCTGCGGCAGGTAGGGGCCGAAGTCGTTGATCCACACGGTGCCGTGGCGCAACGCGCGGGCGACGTACTCGGCCTTGCGCGCCTCGCCCGTCCACACGGCCGCGGCGAGCCCGTACGTGGTGTCGTTGCCGATCCTCACCGCGTCCTCGATCTCCGAGAACCGCTCGACCGTCATGATCGGACCGAACGTCTCCTCCTGCACCACCCGCATGCCGCCGTGGCAGTCGTCGAACACGGTCGGCAGGTAGAAGAACCCCCGCGCCAGCTTCGGGTCGTCGGGGCGGCGCCCTCCGGTGAGCAGCCGCGCTCCCTCGTCGACGGCGATCGACACGTACGACTCCACCTTCTCGCGGTGCTCCGCGGACACCAGCGGCCCGCTCTCGGTGTCGGCGTCGAGGCCGTTGCCCAGCTTGATCCGCTCCACCCGCTGGGTGAGTTCGGCGACGAACTCGTCGTGCAGCGCGTCCTCCACCACCAACCGGGTCCCGGCTGAACACACCTGCCCCGCGTGGAAGAACACCGCGATGAGCGCGTAGTCGATGGCGGCCTCGAAGTCGGCGTCGGCGAACACGATGTTCGGGTTCTTGCCGCCGAGTTCGAGCGCGACCTTCTTCACGGTGCGCGCCGCCGACGCCATGATGGCGCTCCCGGTGGCCAGCCCACCGGTGAACGACACCATGTCGACCTGCGGGCTCTCCGTGAGCGTCGAACCCACGGGGTCACCGGCGCCCAGGACGAGGTTCGCCACGCCGGCGGGTGCGCCCGCCTCGTCGAGCAGCTCCACGAGCTTGATCGTGGTCAACGGCGTCGTCTCGCTGGGTTTGAGCACCATCGTGTTGCCCGCCGCGAGGGCCGGGGCCACCTTCCACGCGATCTGCAACAGCGGGTAGTTCCAGGGCGCGATCAGCGCGCACACGCCGATCGGTTCGTACAGCACCCGGCTGCGGACCGCGGGATTGCCCGCGTCGACGAGCCTTCCGGGATCGGACTCCGCCTGGGTGGCGTAGTACTCGAACACCGAGGTGACGTCGTCGACGTCGATGCCACTCTCGACGAGCGTCTTGCCCGTGTCGAGCGTCTCCAGGCGCGCGATCTCGGCGCGGTCGCGCTGCAGCAGTTCGGCCACGCGCCGGAGCAGCAGCGACCGGCGGCGGGCCGTCCACCCACGCCACTCGCCGTCGTCGAACGCCGCTCTCGCGGCCCGGACGGCGGCCTCCGCATCGGTCGCCGCGGCCTCGTCGACCGTGCGTATCACGGACTGGTCGAACGGATTGACGACCTCCCGAGTCCCGCCCGCCGTGGCGGACACCCAGCGGCCGTCGATGAACAGAGTGGACATGGAGCCACCTTCCCCGCGAAGTGCGGCGTGCCCAGCGCGGCGTCGTCGGTCTCGCTACCGTTGGAGAGCGTGCCCTGAAGCCTCCTCAACGCAAACATAGCGGCCACCGCCCGCACCCACAGCGCGGACGAACGCGGGTGGTGGGTGCGCGAACGAACGGGAGCGGCGTTGGCGACCAGCGACGGCAACAGGAACCCCGACCGGAACTCTCCCGACTCTCCGTCCGAGTTGGACACTGTCGGGGAACGGGAGCGCCCGCTGAAGTCCCGGGTCTTCTTCGGGGCGGCACTGCTCATCATCGCGCTGTCGGCCTGGGCGATCATCACACCGACCGGGACCTCGAACGTCATCGGCAGCGCCGTGGCGTGGATCTCGGCCGGCTTCGGCTGGTACTACTTCCTCGCCGCGACCCTCTACCTCGGGTTCGTCCTGTTCGTGGCGGTCTCCCGCTACGGCAAGGTGAAGCTCGGCCCGCAGCACGCGACGCCCGACTACGGCGTGTTCTCGTGGGCGGCGATGCTCTTCGCGGCGGGAATCGGCATCGACCTCATGTTCTTCTCCGTGTCGGGCCCCGTCAGCCACTACCTCGCACCCCCGGAGGGCTCCGGCCAGACCGTCGAAGCGGCGCGCCAGGCCGTCGTGTGGACGCTGTTCCACTACGGCATCACCGGATGGGCCATGTACGCCCTGATGGGCATGGCACTGGGCTACTTCGCCTTCCGCTACCGGCTACCGCTGGCGATCCGCTCGGCGCTGTACCCGATCATCGGCAAACGGATCCACGGCAGGTACGGCGACGTCGTGGACCTCGCCGCGATCCTCGGCACGATCTTCGGCATCTCCGTGTCGCTCGGCATCGGAGTGGTGCAGCTGAACTACGGCCTGCGGTTCATGTTCGGCATCCCCGAGGGAGTCGCCGCCCAGCTCGCGCTCGTGGTGCTGGCGGTGCTCATGGCCACCGCGTCGGCGGTGTCGGGCGTCGACCGGGGCATCCGCAGGTTGTCGCAGCTCAACATCCTGCTCGCCGCGGTGTTGATGGTGTACGTGCTGGTGCTCGAAGGCCCGGTCCAGCTGCTCAACGCACTCGTGCTGAACATCGGCGACTACGTCAGCCGGTTCCCGTCGATGACGCTCAACACGTTCGCCTACGACCGGCCCGTGGAGTGGCTGAACGACTGGACCCTGTTCTTCTGGGCGTGGTGGATCGCGTGGGCCCCGTTCGTCGGGCTGTTCCTGGCCCGCATCTCTCGTGGCCGCACCCTTCGGGAGTTCGTCGCGGCCACGCTCGTCGTGCCGTTCCTGTTCACCCTCACGTTCATCTCGGTGTTCGGCAACAGCGCCATCAGCATCGTCCGCCAGGGCAACGTGCAGTTCGGGGACACCGCGATGAACGCGCCGCAAGAGGGCTTCTACGGACTGCTGGCCCAGTACCCCGGCGTCACGTTCAGTGCGGGACTCGCGACGTTCGTGGGCCTGCTGCTGTACGTGACGTCGGCGGACTCCGGCGCGCTGGTGATGGCCAACCTGAGTTCCCGGCTGCCCACGCCCGTCACCGACGCCAGACCGTGGCTGCGCATCTTCTGGGCCGTGGCCACTGGCCTGCTCACCATGGCCATGCTCATCGTGGGCGGCGTCGACGCGCTCACCAGCGCCACCATCATCATGGGGCTGCCGTTCTCCGTCGTCATGTTCCTGATCATCTGGGGCCTGTACCGGGCGCTGCGCGTGGAACGCTATCGCGAGGAGGCGCTGCGGACCACGTTGTCGTCGTCGCTGTCGGTGCGGACCACCGCGCCCGGGGTGCCCGCCACCTGGCGGCACCGGCTCGCCCGCACGCTCAGCTTCCCCGGCAGACGGGCGGCGACGCGGTTCGTCGACGAGGTGTGCCGACCGGCGCTGCACGAGGTGGCGCGTGAACTCGAGAACCGCGGGGTGCAGGCCACCGTCAGTGAGGACACCGAGCCGGGGAGCACGCTGCCGGACGTCACGCTGCGCGTGGAACTGGGGACGGAGCAGCACTTCGGGTACCGGGTGCGTCCGGTGGAGCGACCCACTCCGGCGTTCGCCATGCGGTCGGTCGCCGAGCACGACCGCTACTACCGGATGGAGGTGCACCTCCCCGAAGGCGGGCAGGACTACAACGTCATGGGCTACACGCGGGACCAGCTCATCGGCGACGTCCTCGACCAGTACGAGCGGCACCTCGAATTCCTCCGCCTGCACCGCCGGACCGACACCCGCCACGTGCTTCCCGACCACGCACCGCCCTCCCCCGGCGAACCTCCCTCGGAGGAGGAAGGCGATGCCCCCCGCTGACGCGTCCGTCCGGGCGGACCGCGCGCGACCGTCGGCCCTCAGTCCGCGACGGCCAGGGCGATGACGAGCGCGAGCCGGGTCTTGGGGTCGTCGAGCCGCAACCGCACCAGTTCGCTCATCCGGCGCATCCGGTAGCGCACCGTGTTGGGATGCACGTTCAGTGCGGCCGAGGCCGCCCCGAGGTCGCCCTGCGCCTCCAGCCAGGCGCGCAGCGTGGGCACGTACCGGGTGTTGTGCGCGGCGTCGTGGTCGGCCAGTTCCCGGATCGGCCCCCGACGCGGCGGCCGACCGGACTCGGCCGCCGTGCGCAGCCGCTGGAGCAGGATGTCGGACCACGCGGCGTCGTAGTCCACCGGCTCCTCACCGGGTCGCGTGACGTGCAGCGCGAGACACTCGTCCGCCTCCTGCCGCCCCGCCGGCAGCTGCGTCACCTCGCACACGCCCCCGATGCCCGCCGCCACCGTGACGTGGTCCGGAAGATCCCGCACCAGCTCCGCGACCCACGTCCTCGCGGGCGCCGGGTCGTCCCCGCAGGGCAACACCGTGTACACCGTGTTGCCGAACAGCGTGCTACGTCCCGGTCGCGACCACCCGAAACCCGTCGTGGCCCGGTCGTAGGCGAGCAACACGGCGGCGTGCCGCTCGTCGTCGGCGTGGGCCTGCAACGCCACGACGCGGAAGGTGTCCGGGGGCAGGCCCAGCTTGCCGCACACCGACGCCGCCTCCGGGGTGCCCTCCAGCAGCTGGATCACGAGCTCCGACTCCACCTGCCGTTCGAGGTCGGAACTCACCCGCGAACGCAGCAGGTGCAGGGTGACGGCCTCGGCGCCGTCCCGCAGGCCGCGCAGCCGCTGCCCGGTGAGCGGTTCGTCGCAGGTCACCCACACCGAACCGAGCAGCTCCCGGCCCGCACGCACACCCGCCACCATGCGGCCCCGCAACCCGTGTTCGGGCGACGGCGCGACGAACAGCGGCTCCTCCGACGTGCTGAGGTGGCGGAACACGCCGCGTTCGGAGAACAACCGCCGCACCGGCTCCGACACCCGCCTGCCGAGGATCGTGTCGAGGCGAGCGGGGTCGGCGTCCTGCTGGAGCGAGGAGTAGGCGACCACCCGCGACATGCGGTCCTCGACGGTGACCTGCCCGCCCACGGTCGTCGCGATCGCGTCGGCCAGCGCGAACAGGTCGCTCGGGCCGCGCCCGGACTCGGTCTCGCGGCCCTCCAGCACCAGTCCGTAGACGACACCGCAGATCTGACTCCACGACACGGCCGCGTCCACGAGCAGCACCGCGATGCCGTGTCGCGTCGCCTCCGCCCCGGCCCCGTGGTCGGTGGCCGAGCCGTGCACCAGCACCGCGCTCGCCTGTGCGGCCACCGCCAGTTCCACCGCGCGCCGCGCGTCCCGCACCCCCACCGCCAGCAGGACGTCACCGACCGGAGTCGTGCTGTCCGCCGGGTCGTGCACGACGACGCTGTGCAGATCGGCGCCGCGCGACGGCACGGCCGCCAGAGGGACGACGCCGTATCCACCGAGGACGTTGATGAGCCGATCCAGTGTCACCATGGGCGTGAGTGTTCCCCGTGAACGTCGTCGTACAAAGGGTCGCCTTCAGATTGTCCGGATCCGACAAACGCCGGACGCATGTGGTCGGTCACTCTGGAGGGCGCAACGACGCACAGCAGGCCAGAGGAGGCAGGCGGTCATGAACGAACACACGCGCATCGTCGGCGGTCCCCGCACAGCAGTGGTGGTCGGAGCGGGAATCGTGGGCCTGTCGACCGCCTGGTTCCTCCAGGACCACGGCGTCGACGTCACCGTGGTGGATCGTGACGACGTGGCGGCCGGAGCCTCGTGGGGCAACGCGGGTTGGCTCTCCCCCGGACTCGCCATCCCCCTCAACGAGCCGAGCGTCCTGAAGTACGGGCTGCGCACGCTGCTCGACCCGAAGGCCCCGCTGCACGTTCCGTTCACGCCCGACCTCGGGCTGTGGCGCTTCCTGACCCAGTTCGCCGCCCACTGCACCTGGGGCTCGTGGGAACGCGCGGCCCGCGCGAACCTTCCCTTCAACGCCGAATGCCTCGCCGCGTTCGACACGCTGACCTCGGCGGGCGTCACCGCCCCCACCACCAGCGCCCCGATCACCGCGCTGTTCGAGACCCCGAAGCAGGCCACCGGTCTGCTGAAGGAGCTCCAGCGCATCAACGCCTCCGGCGGCCACATCACCTACCGCGGCCTCGAGGGCGACGAACTGCGCGAACTCGCACCCCAGGCCTCCGGCCGGATCACCGCGGGGGTGCAGCTCGAAGGTCAGCGCTATGTCGACCCCGGCGCGTTCGTCCACGCACTGGCCGACGCCGTGCGCCGGCGGGGCGGCGTGATCCAGACCGGCTTCGAGGTCACCGCCATCCGCTCGCACCGCCAGTCCGTCACCCTCGAATCCCGCTCCGGCGAGGAGATCTCGGGCGACGTCGGCGTCGTGGCCACCGGCGCCTGGCTCGACCGACTCGCCCGCAGCAAGGGCGTGCGGGTACCGGTTCGGGCGGGGCGCGGGTACTCGTTCACCGTGCCCACCGACCGGCCGGTGCCCAACCCCGTCTACCTGCCCAACGTCCGGGTGGCGTGCACGCCCTACCGGAATGCGCTGCGGGTCGCGGGCACCATGGAGTTCCAGGGCCCGGACGCGCCGCTGGAAAAGGCCCGCATCGAGGCCATCGTCTCCTCCGCTCGCACGCTGCTCGACGGCGTGCACTGGGAGAAGCGCACCGACGAGTGGGTGGGCCCCCGCCCGGTCACACCGGACGGCAAGCCGCTGATCGGCGCGACGACGGCACCGAACCTCTACGTCGCGGGCGGGCACGGCATGTGGGGCTACACGCAGGGTCCGATCACCGGCCGCCTGCTCGCCGAGCAGATCGTGACCGGCAAGCAGCCGGAGGCTCTACGGGCGGTCGACCCGCTGCGCTGAGCGACGCCGCCGCCGACGCGGTCCAGTCCTCTGTGGCGAGTGACCGGTCGGCGGCGTTACGTGCCTCTCGGCGATTGCACCTGTTCGGCTGTCACTCGTTCCTGTGATGCAATTTTCACCTCGCTCATTGCGGTTCTACGGTGTGACCGTCAGAAGAACGAGAAGCCACTGGGGTCCGGATATGTGTCCGGAGGGGACCGTCATGAACAAGACTGCCGACCAGATCGTCGTCGGTGACCGGATCACCTACCTCGCGGGAACGCCGATCGGGATGGAGAAGCTCTTCCTCAGCGGCGAGGTCGTCGCCTTTCCGATCGCCGACCCGTACACCTCGGTGCTGTGGTTTCCCACCCGCCCCGACGACGCGGGCGCCGACGCCGAACCGGTGTGGGTCCGCCACGACAAGGTCGTGGACGTGGCCTCCGCGGTGGAGTGACGCCTCACGCCACCAGCCGTCGCATGGCCGTGCCGGCCGCACAGACCACCGGTTCGCCATGGCCGAAACACAGTGTTCCGACGTCCAGTTCGGACAGAGACCGGATCGAGCGCATCAGCTCGGCGCGGTCCGTGTTGAACACGCCCGGGATCACGGCTCCGTCGTGTTCGGCGAGCGTGTCGCCGGTGAACAACACACGGTGATCCGGTTCGTACAGCGCGTTGCTGCCCTCGGTGTGCCCCGGAACAGACGCTAGCGGCCCTCACCACTCCACCGCAGCCGTGTCCGCACTCAGCGAACGCGTGTCCGCACTTCCCGCACGCGTGTCCGCGCTTCCCGCACCAGTGTCCGCACTTCCCGCACCCGGGCCGGCGAGCGGCCGTACGGGAACTGCGGACACGCGTGCCCAGGGCGCGGACACGGTGCAGGGGCTCAGCGGAGGGTGAGGACGACCTTGCCCTTCGCCGCGCGAGTGTCCAGTTCGGTCAGCGCCGCGGCGACGTCGTCCAGCGTGTACGTCGCGCCGACCGGAGGGTCGAGCACGCCGTCGTCGACGAGCGGGCGCAGCTCGGCCCACTGCTGCTGCAGATAACCGGGCCGAGTGCCCCAGAAGGCACCCCAGCCGACGCCGACGACCGAGATGTTGTTGAGCAGCAGGCGGTTGACCTTCACCGTGGGGATCTCGCCCGCCGTGAAGCCGACGACGAGCAGCCGCCCTTCCGGTGCGAGGCACCGCAGCGAGTCGGTGAACCGGTCGCCTCCCACCGGATCGACCACGAGATCGACTCCGGCTCCGTCCGTCAGGTCCCTCGCCGCGTCGCGGAAGCCGTCGGGCGCGATGACCTCGTGCGCCCCGACCCGCCGGGCGACCTCGCCCTTCTCCGGCGAGGACGTCACCGCGATCACCCGCGCGCCGAGCGCCGACGCGAGTTGCACCGCGGCCGTGCCGACGCCACCACCCGCGCCGTGCACAAGCACGGTCTCGCCCTCCCGCAGCCCGCCACGCCGGGTCAGCGCGAACTGCACGGTGAGGTAGTTCATCGGCAGTGCGGCCGCCGCCACGAACGACAGCGTGTCGGGAATCGCGAACACGGCGTCGGGCGACACGACCACGGTCTCGGCGAACCCACCGATGCCGGGGAACGCGGCGACGCGGTCACCCGGTCGCACGGGCGCGTCGTCCGGCGCCGACCGCACCACGCCGGCGACCTCCGTACCCGGGACGAAGGGCAGCTCCGGCTTGTACTGGTACAGCCCCCGCGTCTGGAGCACGTCGGGGAACGTCACCCCGGCCGCATGCACGTCGACCACCACGGCTCCGTCGGCACCGCGTGGTTCGTCGATGTCGGCCACACTCACCGCGGCGGGCCCGTCGAGGCTGGTGATCTGCGCAGCTCGCATGCGTGACTCCTTCGTCAGGGGGCGACGGTCCGCACCATACTAAGCAAGCGCTCACTTCAGCGGGAGGTGTGGCGCCGAACACGCCCTCAATCTCGTCGTCCGGAGCCGATCACCATGCGATAGAGCAGCAGGATCACCAGCGCGCCGAGAATGGCCAGCCCCCACGTGCGGAGATCGAAGAACGTCCCGAGGTCGACGTCGAAGGCCGTCCTGCCGATCCAGCCGCCCAGCATCGCGCCCCCGATGCCGAGCAGGATCGTGATCAGGCAGCCGCCCGGGTCCCGGCCCGGCATGAGCATCTTCGCGATGCCGCCTGCGAGTAGTCCGAGAACGATCCAACCGAGTACACCCATGGCGTCACCCTACGGGCAACTGGAACACGCGCCACCAAGCCGGGCCCGGGCCGATCGTGCGCCGCCTCGGGCCCGCACCCTCGGTGGTCGAGACGTCACTGCGGCTTCGACGCCGTGTCCTCCCAGCCCAGCTGCGCGAGCATCTTCTCCTGGAGGATGGGCGACAGCGTGTTCAGGTACGTCTCCGTGACGTGGTTGTCGTCCATGTAGACCAACACGTTCCCCATCACCGGCGGACACTGTGTGGCGGTGCAGTAGTAGTCACTGAGGTCGACGAACGACGTGCTCGACGGCGCGGGCATCGACTCGTAGGGCGGCACGGCGTGGTACATCTCCGCGCGCGGGTGGCCGCACTTCTCGGAGGTCAGGCCATGAATCTGGGCACACCCCGACGGCTCGAAGTCGAAACGCGGATTGTCCCGGATCGCTACCACCGGGATGCCTGCCTCGTGCAGGCGCTGCCACTGCCGGACGTAGCCCTCGGGAGTGCGCTCGGCCAAGCCAACACGCACGTCCCGAGTCGCCATGGTCACCACGGCGTCCGGCTGCATGTCGATGATCTTCGGCAGCACGACGCGGTTCCAGTCGACACAGCTCTGGTTGTTCGGGAGCACCTCGGTGGCGGTGAGCGGGCAGCCCGGCTTGTTCAACACGACCAACTCCCAGTCCAACCGCTCCGAGATCGGCCGCAGTGCTGCCATGAGTTGCAGGATGTGCGAGTCGCCGACCACCGCGAGACGGCGTTTGGGCTCCGCGCCGTTCAACGGCTTCACCGTACACGTTCGGACCTCAACGCCCTGTTCCGTAGCCCTCGTGCACTCGCCGCGCTTCCAACTGATCCACTCGTAAGGCAACGCCGCGAATGGTGGTACGACGTCGTTGGTGGAGTCGTACACCGGCTGGCCCGTCACCAACGCCTGGGCCCCCGGATACTGGGGGTCATCCGCGCGGAAATCGAACTCGGCCCGATCGAGAGTCACGTTCTGCCACACCACCGCGACAGCGATCACCGGCACGAGCACGACCACCGCGAACCGGTAAGCCCCCCACCGGTTGTTCACCCCGATCCTGGAATCCCGAACCGGGTTCTCGACCAGGTGATAGGTCAGCACGGCCAGAACGACCGACAGGCCGATCACACCCGCACCACCGACCAGACCGACCTCCGTGCGACCCCGCACGAGCAGGTAGAACAACAGCACCGGCCAGTGCCACAAATACAGCGAATAGCTGATGTTACCCAGGTAGATCAACGGCCGAGACGACAAGAACCGGTCCGCACCGACCCGACTACCCGTCGCACCGGCCAGCAACACCAACGCCGCCGACACCATCGGCCACAACGCCACATAACCCGGAAACATCGTGCCGACCTGCAACACAAGACCACACGACGCCAGCCCGAGCACCCCGAGCCAACCCGCCACAAGCGCCAACCAGCGCGGCAAAACAATGCGATCGATCGTCAGAGCGAGAATCCCACCCAACGCGAACTGCCACACCCGCGTACCCGAGTGGAAATACGCCAGCGGCTGATTCACGGCCGTAAGCCACACCGAGAACGCCAGCGACCCCGCGAACAACACACCGAGCACCACCAGCAGCGTGGTCCGCATGTTCCAGCCCAGCCACCGCACGACCAGCAACAACACACCGATCAGCAACGGCCACACCACATAGAACTGGCCCTGGATCGACAACGACCAGAAATGCTGCATCAAACTGGCCGAACTATTCTGCGCGAAATAATCGGCCGAATCAGCAGCCAACTGCCAATTCTCGTAGAACAAAGCCGAAGCGACGATCTCCTTACCCGCCTGCAACCACCGATGCTCCGGCAACCACAACAGCGACACCGCCATCGTCACCACAAGCACCGTCAACGCCGCAGGCAAAAGCCGCTTGAACATCCGGCCCCAAAACGACCGGAACTCAATACGGCCCCGCACACTCGCCCGGAAGAGCTGCCCGGTGATGAGGAAGCCCGACACGAACAGGAAGACGTCCACGCCACCCGAGATGCGGTCCAACCACACGTGGTAAACGACCACCAACGCGGCAGCGAGAGCGCGAAGTCCCTGCAGTTCGGGGCGGAACTTACGTGCTCGTCGCGGCGCCGGAGTGGACGCGTTCTCCTCCCGCAAAGGTTCCCGCAACGTGGTCATCGCCGGAAGGCCCTCCCGTTTACAGGTACGAATCCCCGGACGTGCCGAGGAGGTTGACGGACAGCACTCGGTCGGTCTGGACTGTCGTGCACCGGTCGGACCGCCGCTGCGACGAACGCCCTCTTCCCCATCGACCGCGGTCAGGCATGCCACCAGGCATCATGCTCATCAGTTCGCGGTCACTTCGGTGCCGCGGCGACCGTGGCCTCCCACCCAAGGGCGCTCAGCATCTTCTCCTGCAGAATCGCTGCCATCGTCTGCATGTACGTCTCCGTAACGTGGTTGTCGTCCGCGTACACGAGCACGTTGCCGATCACCGGCGGACACTGTGTGGCGGTACAGAAGGCGTCGCTGAGGTCGACGAACTCGGTGTTCGGCGGAGTCGGCTCAGTCTCGTAGGGCGGCACCGCCAGATACATGTCGTCCCGTGGACGTGCACACTCCTCGGCCGTGAAGCCTTTGAGCTGCACGCACTCCGACGGTTCGAAGTCGAAACGCGGGTTGTCACGTACAGCGAGCACGGGCACACCGGCGTCGTGGAGGCGCTGCCACTGCTTCACATAGCCGTCCGGCAGCCATTCCTTCAGCCCTACTCGCACGTCGCGGGTTGCCATCGTGATCAGAACATCGGGCTGAAGCTCGATGATCTTGGGAAGAGTCTCCCGATTCCATTCAGCGCATTCCTCGCTGATCGGATCCGTCTCAGTCGCGGTGAAGGGACAACCCGGCCGGTAAAAAACGCTGAGCTCCCAGTTGTTCTTCTTCGCGATCGGGATGAGCGCGGAGTTGAGCTGCCACGTGTGCGAGTCACCCGCCACCGCGATCCGGCGCTCCGGCTCGACGCCTTCGGGAGGTGACATTCTGCACTCGCGCACGTTGACGTCGTCATCGACCGGGACTCGGACACACTCACCCGGCTGCCACGTGGTCCAGTCGCGGGACACTGCCGCGAATGGTGGTACGACGTCGTTGGTGGAGTCGTAGACCGGCTGGCCCGTCATCAACGCCTGAGCCCCCGGATACCGGGAATCATCGGCTCGGAACTCGAACTCGGCCCGATCCAGAGTCACGTTCTGCCACACCACCGCGACCGCGACCACCGGCACCAACACGACCGCCGCGAACCGATAAGCCCCCCACCGGTTGTTCACCCCGATCCTGGAATCCCGGACCGGGTTCTCAACCAGGTGGTAAGTCAACACGGCCAGAACGACCGACAGGCCGATCACACCCGCACCACCGACCAGACCGACCTCCGTGCGACCCCGCACGAGCAGGTAGAACAACAGCACCGGCCAGTGCCACAAATACAGCGAATAGCTGATGTTACCCAGGTAGATCAACGGCCGAGACGACAAGAACCGGTCCGCACCGACCCGACTACCCGTCGCACCGGCCAGCAACACCAACGCCGCCGACACCATCGGCCACAACGCCACATAACCCGGAACATCGTGCCGACCTGCAACACAAGACCACACGACGCCAGCC